>JAYUYQ010000275.1:0-9502 GCA_043752435.1 Betaproteobacteria bacterium | reverse complement strand
TGGTGTAACTGCCGAGGCCGGGGATGCCGAAAAACGATTCGGTGATCAGCGCGCCCATGAACAACAACGGAATCACCACCACCACGCCGGTGAGGATCGGGATCATCGCGTTTTGCAGCACGTGACGGAACAGCACCCGTGTTTCCGACAGTCCCTTGGCGCGCGCGGTGCGCACATAGTCCTTGCTGATTTCCTCGAGGAATATGGTGCGATACCAGCGCGCGCTGCTGCCGATGCCGCTGATCACGCCGATCAATACCGGCAATGTAAGGAACTTGATGGCATCGAAGCCGGTGTCGTAACCGGAGATCGGCACCAGGTTCCACAGTTTGCCGAAGATGAACTGGCCGCCGATGATGTAAAACAATCCCGAAATCGACATCATCAGCACACACAGCACCACACCCCAGAAATCGAGATAGGTCGCGCGGAAAAACGCCATCATCAGGGCAAACGAAATGTAGACCAGCAGCCCGATGATGAACGCCGGCAGCTGCACCGCAAGGCTGGGCCACATGCGGGTGCTGATGTCATAACCGATGTTGCGGCCCTGGTCGGAAGCGCCGAACTCGAATACAAACAGCTTGGCCGATTTTTCAAAAAACACGGTGTTGGTAACTTTTTCAGCCCCCGACATTTTTTCGTTTAAAAACAACGGTTTATCGTATCCCCGCTCGCGCTTCCATTTTTCCACAGCTTCCGGCGTGACCCGCTTCGCGCCCAGCTGCGCGCGCGCCATGTCATCCGGCGTGTTGACGAAAAAAAACAGCGCAAAGGTGAAGACATTGACCCCCACCAGCACGAACAGGCCGTAAATCAGCCGGCGGATGATGTAGGCGGTCATGTTTTCACCGCCGTTGCCGTACGTCGTTCACGACGGCGAAATGCCGCCACGGCAGGCACCGCGCTGAGCGCCAGCGCGACGCCGATCAGCGCCAGCGGCCACAACACCGGTGGATTCCATTCCCGCTGCTTCTGCAAACGCAATGCCGTATCCAGGCGCTGGTACTTCAAGCCGTTGTTCGCCATCTGGTTGGGCTTGCGGTTAAACACCCAGCCATGATGCAGCGTGTAATCCTTGGGGAAATAACTCCACACCCAGGGCGCGTCATGGCGCAGCAGCTCAACCATGCGATCGATGATGGCCTGGCGTTCAGGACCGTTGGCCATGTGATTCATGCGATCAAACAACAGATCGAATTCGGCGTTTTTGTAATTCGATGCATTTTCGCCCTGGGTCTGCGCCCGCCCCTGCGCACCGTGCAGCAGGAACAGAAAGTTCTCCGGATCCGGGTAATCGGCATTCCAGCCGAGGAAATAAAGCTGCGCGGTGCCGCGCCGCAGTTTGTCCTGCAGGCGGTTGAAATCAGTGGCGCGAATCACCAGTTGCACACCGAGCTTCGCGAACTGGTTGATGTACCAGTCCAGCCGCGCCTTGCTGTCGGCGCCGCTGGATGTGGTGTCGAGGTGCAGCAGCAGCGGCTGGCCGGTTTTGGCATCACGGCCGTTCGGGTAACCGGCCTCGGCCAGCAGTTTTTTCGCCTGCGCTATGCCTTTACGCTGCGGCTGGCCATTATTCCATTCATACACATAGGGATTGATGCCGGCAGCATCAGCATCGCGGTAACCAAAAATGCCTGGCGGAATCGGTCCATGCGACGGCACGCCGCGCCCGTTACGGAAAATCGAGATCAGTTCTTCCTGGTCGACGGCGATGGAAATCGCCAGCCGCAGCTTGCGGGTGCGCTCGGCACTGCCGCCGACCACGGGATCGAGCATGTTAAAACCCAGGTAAAACACGCTGGTCGCCAGCGAGGTCTGCAGGCGGATGCCGCGCGCCGCCATGTCCTCGGTCAGCGTGATGTCGCCCTGCCCGCCGAACTGCACCGCCTGGTCAAAGGTGTCAGAGCCGATGCCGGACGCATCGTAATAACCCTGCAGGAATTTGTTCCAGTACGGGATCTGCTCCTTCTCCAGGCTGAACACTACTTTATCGATGAACGGCAGCGGCTTCCCGGCATCCGCCAGCAGGCCTTTGCCGGCGTCCTCCGGCTCACCCTCGGTCGGATAGGTTTCGCCGCGGTAGTTGGGATTGCGTTCGAGCACCATCTGCCGGTTCGGGTTGTTCACCGTCAGCATGTACGGCCCGGTGCCGAGCGGATACCAGTCGAGCGAGATATTTTTCTGCGACATGCCCGGTTGATCATAAAAACGGTCGGCCTCCGGCGGCACCGGCGCAAAAAACGGCATCGCCAGCCAGTAGGCGAACTGCGGATATTTGCCGCGCACGCGCACCGCATAGGTATGGCGGTCGATCACCCGCGCACCCTCCAGCGAATACTGCGTCAGGTCGACGGCAGCTCCTGCCGGCAGCGCCGCGGCCGCCTTGGCCAGGGTATCTGCCAGTGTCTGCAGCCCGACGATGTAACCGGTCATCAACTGCAGGATCGGCGAATGAAGCCGCGGATGCGCCAGGCGTTTGATCTGGTGTACATAGTCGGCAGCTTCCAGTTCGCGCGTACCGCTGTGCCTGAAATCCGCCAGCGTATCGATGCCGCGCAGGTCGGCAACGCTCAGTGCGAGATAACGTGGTTTTCCGGATTCGTCGACGGCAAACGCCGGGTGCGGTTGGTACTTCACGCCCTGTTTGATGCGGATCACGTATTCGCTGTAGGCCACGCGTGCCGCCGGCGCGCTGTCGGGCAGTGGCTTGCCGGCGGCATCGAGATAGACAGGCCGGGGAACTTCTGTGGCGCCGAACGCAATCAGCTCATAGGGACGTTTCAGATAGTGGTACTGCAACGGCGGCTGATAGATGTTGGCAATGAACGCGAACTCGTTTTCAGCATAGGATTGCACCGGATCAAGGTGCTTGGGCCGCTCGGAGAATGAGGTATAGAGCGTATTCGCGCCGGCATCGGCAGCGGGATAGGGATCGTTCCACGGCGATCCGCCGCAACCCGCGGTGAGCGCGAGAATGAGCGAAAGAGTCAGCGCAAGGATCGGCAGCATCAATGCTGGGCGTATGCGGGCCATTGGCGGAAAGTGTAGCCGATAATCGCAGCCTGATCTTCTGGTTATAATCGCCCGCTGACTGCCTCACATCATCCTGCCCCACATCCTCCTGCCCCGCATCACCACCACAGGAAAAACCATGGCGTTCCTGCAAGACAAAAAAATCCTGATCACCGGCCTGCTGTCGAACCGGTCCATCGCCTACGGTATCGCCAAGGCGGCAAGCCGCGAAGGCGCGCAACTCGCCTTCACTTACCAGGGCGAAGACATCCGGGAGCGCGTGATCAAGCTCGCTGCGGAATTCGGCACCGTGCCGGTGCTGCCCTGCGATGTCTCTCAGGACGACCAGATCGCCGCGCTATACGCCAAACTGCAGTCGGAATGGGGCGGGCTCGACGGGCTGCTGCATTCGATCGCATTTGCGCCGCGCGAAGCACTGAAGGGAAATTTTCTCGATGGTCTGACGCGGGAAGGCTTTGTCACTGCCCACGACATCAGCAGCTACAGCTTCGCCGCCATGGCCAAGGGTGCGGTGCCACTGATGGCCGGCAAACCGGGCGCGATGCTGACACTGACCTACCTCGGTGCGGAACGCACCGTCCCCAATTACAACGTGATGGGCCTGGCCAAGGCCAGCCTCGAAGCCTGCGTGCGCTACCTCGCCAGCGACCTCGGCCCGCAAGGCATCCGCGTCAACGGCATTTCGGCGGGACCGATCAAAACGCTGGCGGCGGCAGGTATCGGCGGCTTCGGCAAGATCCTCAAGTTCGTCGAAGACAACGCGCCCCTGCGGCGCAATGTCACCATCGACGACGTCGGCAATGCCGCGGCGTTCCTGCTGTCTGATCTGGCCGGGGGCATTACCGGGGAAATCACTTACGTCGACTGCGGCTTCAGCACTGTCGTCGGCGGCATGCGCGGCGAATAAGCAACAAAAAACCCGGCACCACCTTCGCGGTTACCGGGTTTCTCCACTCTCAATTAGAACCGGACTTCAGCCTCCGGCTAGGTTCTGCCGGGAGTCCTGATTCTGCCGCCGGCCGCTTTTTGGTCCCGGCAGCTTTTGCCGGGTAAGCCACATTCTGCCGGCTTAGTCTACTTCTTTTCGACGACCTCTTTGCGGATTTTGACTTCCGTTTTCTGCTTCAAGCTCGCCAGATAGGCCGCCAGTTCGGCCTGCCCCGCCACCTGACGCAGCGTCTGCGCAATTGTGTTCTGCTTGTCGCGGGCGTTGTCCGTCGGTTCCTGCACCTTGCTGATCCGCACCAGCGTATAACCGCCGCCCGCCGCTTCCGCCCCGGCATAGGCCGGCAGTTTGCTGACGTCGGCTTTAAACGCCTGACGCAGCACCTCAACCGGAATGCCCTTGGGGTCGCCGCGGCCGGCGAGCAGCGGCGCGCTCCACGCCACCTGCGCCTCCTTGCCCTGTTTCAGTGACTCGAGTTTCGCGCGGCCGTCCTGCGCCGCCAGTTGACTCGCCTGCTGCAGGGTCAGTTTTTTCACCAGCGCACCGCTGACCTGGTCAAACGGCTGGATGGTGGTCGGCTTGTGTTCGGCAATCCGCGCCCCGACCAGCACGCCAGGAGCCACTTCGATGGCCTCGGTATTGCGCTTGTTTTTCAGCACATCTTCCGAAAACACCGCCTGCAGCAATTTCTGGTTGCCGAGCGTAGTGCTGTCGGAGCTGTTGCGCACAATCCAGCCGCTTTTCTGCGGGGCAGCCTTGACCAGTTCCGCGGCCGTTTTCAGGCTGTCCGACTGCTCGAACAGGGCGTTGCTGAACGCTTCCGCCAGCTCGGCGAATTTGCGTCCCGCCAGCTGCTTCTTGAGTTCGGTCTCGATCTCCGGTCTTGCTTCCTCGAAAGTCTTGCCTTTGCCGCCGCGCACCGTGGTCAGGCGAATGATGTGATAACCGAACTCGCTCTCCACCGGCGCTGAAATCTCACCGGCCTTCATCGAAAACACCGCGTTGTCAAAGGACTTGACCATCGCGCCGCGCTCGAAGAAACCGAGGTCACCGCCGTTGGTCGCCGATCCCGGATCCTGCGAGTGCTGCTTGGCCAGCGCGGCAAAATCCTTGGGATTCTTTTTCAGTTGCGCATACAGCTCGTCTGCTTTGGCTTTGGCATTTTTCTTCGCGTCAGAGCCGCCGCCGGCATCCGGAGTGATCAGGATATGACTGGCCTGCCGCGCCTCCTTGACCTCGAAGCGCTTCAGGTTATCATCGTAGGCCTTGCGCACTTCGGCTGCAGCGGGCTGCATCTGCGCCAGCAGGCCGTCCGCGCTCAGCGTCACGAATTCAATGCGTACCTGCTCCGGCACCCGGAACTCATCCTGATGGCTGTCGTAGTATTTCTTTGCAGCGTCGGCCTCGAGTTTGACCTGTGGCACAAAACGGTCGGCGCTCAGCACAAAATGGCTGACTTCGCGCTGCTGGTCTGAAATACGCTGTAGCAGCGCTGCTTCGGCGCGTGAAACAAAGGCCGAGCCAATATAACCGTGGGTCACATGATCAACGAGCAGGTCTTGGCGCATGCGCTGCTCGAAAATCACCGGCGTCATGCCCTGGCCTTTCAGCAGTTCTTCATAACGTGCATAGGAGAACTTGCCGTTTTCGCGGAAGGCCTCGACATTGCCAACAATATCCTGGACCTGGCGGTCGGTGATGACCAGCCCGGCGCGTACCGCGCGATCCGTCAGCAGGCGCTGCTGCACCAGATTATCAACCACCGAGAAACGCAGCTCGGTGCTGTCCAGCATGCCGGGGTCAACACGGCCGCCCGACATCCGTTGCAGCATTTCCTGCCGCTCGCGCAAGGCCATCGCGAATTCGCCTTGGGAGACCTTGTAATCGCCGACAGTCGCCACAACGTCAGCGCCGGCCCCCTTCTGAAAATACGAATCAATGCCGAAAAAGGCAAAAGGCGGAATGATCAGCACGAAAATTCCGATCATGACCGCTTTACGGTGCTTGTCGATCAAATTGAACATCAGACTCTCTCCACTGCAAATGACCGGTAACCGGCGCGCATAAGAAAAAAGGCGAACCAGGTTCGCCTTTTTTACGATAGCTGGCGGAGTGGACGGGACTCGAACCCGCGACCCCCGGCGTGACAGGCCGGTATTCTAACCAACTGAACTACCACTCCAAAAAAAACAGTTCTGAGCGAGGAGTGGTGAATGATGAGCTAAAAAACCCCCATCCAAACGCCCTACACTCCGCACTCATCATTCCGCATTCATCACCAGCTGTTGCTGGTGGGTGCTGACGGGATCGAACCGCCGACATTCGCCTTGTAAGGGCGACGCTCTACCAGCTGAGCTAAGCACCCGCGAACAAAGGGCCGGATTGTAGCCCAATCCGGCCCCGATTTCCAGCTAGAAGTTTAGTTTAAGGCTTAGTTAAGGCTCAGTGTTTAATCGCAGCGGGTGCAGCGGTCTCCCCGGCAGGCGGCACTGGTGCACTCTGTGCCTCAACCAGCGGCTCAGGCTTCCGTTCCAGCGCCAGTTCGAGCACCTGATCAATCCACTTCACCGGATGGATGTCGAGCTTGTTTTTAACGTTGTCCGGAATCTCCTTCAGATCCTTGACGTTCTCTTCCGGGATCAGCACCGTCTTGATGCCACCACGATGCGCCGCCAGCAGTTTTTCCTTAAGCCCGCCGATCGGCAGGACTTCGCCGCGCAGCGTTATCTCGCCGGTCATTGCCACGTCGGCGCGCACCGGAATGCCGGTCAGCACCGACACCATCGCCGTGCAGATGCCGATGCCAGCGCTGGGGCCGTCCTTCGGAGTTGCACCTTCCGGCAGATGGATGTGAATGTCGTTCTTCTGGTAGAAGTCCGGATGGATGCCCAGGCGCGAAGAGCGGCTGCGCACCACCGACATCGCGGCCTGCACCGACTCCTGCATGACTTCGCCCAGTTTCCCGGTCGTGGTCATCTTGCCCTTGCCAATCATGGTTGCAGCCTCGATCGACAGCAGTTCGCCACCGACTTCCGTCCATGCCAAACCATTCACCTGGCCGATCTGGTTTTTCTTTTCGGCAATGCCGAAGGAATAACGGTGTACGCCCAGGTATTTCTCAAGGTTGCGTGAGCTGACCGTGATCTTGCGTTCCTTGCCGCCACTCACCAGCTCCTTCACCACCTTGCGACAGATCTTGGAAATCTCGCGCTCCAGGCTGCGCACGCCTGCTTCGCGGGTGTAATAACGCACCATGTCGCGCAGCGCGCTTTCTGCCACCACCAGTTCTTCCACCTTGAGGCCGTGGTTTTCCATGGTTTTGCGCAGCAGGTGATGCTCGGCGATGTGGATTTTTTCGTCTTCGGTATAACCCGACAAGCGGATCACTTCCATCCGGTCGAGCAGTGCCGCCGGAATGTTCAGCGTATTCGCGGTGGCAACAAACATCACGTCGGACAGGTCATATTCGACCTCGATGTAGTGATCGACGAAGGTGTGGTTCTGCTCGGGATCCAGCACTTCCAGCAGTGCGGACGCTGGATCGCCCCGAAAATCCATCCCCATTTTGTCCACTTCATCCAATAAAAACAATGGGTTACGTACACCCACCTTGGCCATGTTCTGGAGAATCTTGCCGGGCATGGAACCGATGTAAGTCCGGCGATGACCGCGGATTTCCGCCTCATCGCGCACGCCGCCCAGCGACATGCGAATGAACTTGCGGTTGGTCGAACGCGCGATCGACTGGCCGAGTGAGGTCTTGCCAACGCCGGGCGCGCCGACCAGGCACAGGATCGGCGCCTTCATCTTGTCGACGCGCTGCTGCACAGCCAGGTACTCAACGATGCGTTCCTTGACCTTTTCCAGGCCGTAGTGGTCCTCGTCGAGTACTTTCTCGGCAATGCTGAGATCGGCGCTGATCTTGCTCTTCTTGCGCCACGGCAGCGCAATCAACGCATCGATGTAATTGCGCACGACGGTCGCTTCGGCCGACATTGGCGACATCAGCTTGAGCTTTTTCAATTCGCCGTCGGCTTTTTTGCGCGCCTCTTTGGGCATGCGCGCCAACTTGATGCGTTTCTCGATCTCGTCGATGTCCGCACCTTCCTCGGTCTCACCCAGCTCCTTCTGGATCGCCTTGACCTGCTCGTTGAGGTAATACTCGCGCTGACTTTTCTCCATCTGGCGCTTGACGCGGCCACGGATGCGTTTTTCCACCTGCAGGATGTCGAGCTCGCCATCGACCACCTTCAGCAGGTGCTCCAGGCGCTGCTTGACGCCGATCATTTCCAGCACTTCCTGCTTCTGCTCCAGTTTCAGCGGCAGATGCGCGGCGATGGTGTCCGCCAGGCGGCCAGCCTCGTCGATGCCCGCCAGCGATGTCAGAATCTCCGGCGGAATCTTCTTGTTCAGCTTCACGTACTGGTCGAACTGCTGGATCATCGTGCGTCGCATCGCCTCGGTCTCGCTGTCCGTGGCCGGATCGCTGGCAATCGGAGTGACCTGCACCGTGAAATGGGTTTTAACGTCTTCGACGCTGTGAATGCGCGCGCGCTGGCTGCCTTCGACCAGCACCTTGACGGTGCCATCCGGCAGCTTAAGCATCTGCAGGATATTGGCAATGCTGCCCACGTCGTAGAGATCGTCCGGCGCAGGTTCGTCCTTGGCTGCGGATTTCTGCGCCACCAGCACGATGCTTTTCCCCGCTTCCATCGCGGTTTCCAGTGCCTTGATCGATTTCGGCCGTCCGACAAACAGTGGAATGACCATGTGCGGGAACACCACCACATCCCGTAACGGGAGCAGGGGCATTTCCAACTTGCTGATTTCATTGCTTATTGGGTCATTCATTATGGTCACCTGAGAGAATCAAATAAGTGCGTCAAATAAGTGCGTCAATATAAGTGCGTCAATATAAGAGCATCTAGAGGGCAGTTTGGGGCATTACAAACCAATTCAAGAACCGGGCATAGTCCGGGCGCCTACAGCCTCTGGCGGCGGCGTCACCGCGGCCGCTCCGTCCGCACCGAAGGCTGGGTCCATTGCACGGGTTTCCTGCACCCGCGCCTTCGTCAGACGGTTGATCCGGCAACTTTGGGCTGGTCCGAGTAGATGAGCAACGGCGGAGCGTCGTTGAGGATGGTACCTTCGTCCACGGCGACCTTGATGACGTTTTCCAGCGACGGCAGGTCGAACATGGTGTTCAGCAGCGTGTGCTCGATGATCGAGCGCAGACCGCGCGCGCCGGTTTTGCGTTCGAGCGCCTTGCGCGCAATGGCGCGCAGCGCGGCATCGCGCACTTCGAGCTCGACGCCTTCCATGCTGAACATTTTCTGGAACTGTTTCAACAATGCGTTTTTCGGCTGCGTCAGGATTTCCATCAGCGCCGCTTCATCCAGCTCCTCCAGCGTAGCCACTACCGGCAGGCGACCGACAAACTCCGGAATCAGGCCGTACTTGATCAGGTCTTCGGGCTGCACGTCGCGCAGCATCACTGCTTTGTCCTTGCGGCTGTCCTTG
>JAYUYQ010000274.1:0-9509 GCA_043752435.1 Betaproteobacteria bacterium | reverse complement strand
GACCGTTGTAACGCGGCTTGAGGTTGGCCGCCATCGCGGTCTCGCGCATGGCTTCCAGTTCGTCCCTGGTTTCGTAGGCGTAATAAGCCTTGCCCGCTGCGACCAACTGCTCGGCGACTTCGCGATACCGGTCCAGGCGGTCGGTCTGGAAGATCGGGCCTTCGTCGTATTCCAGCCCCAGCCAATCCATGGCCTGCAGGATGGCGTCGATGGCCGGCTGCGTGCTGCGCTCGCGGTCGGTGTCTTCGATGCGCAGGATGAACACGCCTCCGTGACGGCGCGCTTCAAGATAGCAATATAGCGCCGTGCGGGCGCCGCCGATATGCAGGAAACCGGTCGGACTGGGGGCGAAACGGGTGCGGCTGGTCATCGGGCCGGTCTTCGGGACGGAAAGCCGGGATTTTACCGGGTGAGTGCTGGCGTGTGCGATTTGCGATGCAGATCGCGCCAGCGCGAACGCCCGGGCATGGCTGGCCGGGCCGGGGTACTTCGCCGTAGCGGTATCTCGCCATGGATGACCACCGCAACCTCGTCAACGCGATCCTGGGCTCACTCTCGCCGCCCTACTTGACCGTGATCGTGATCTTCTCCGACACCACCGCCGGATCATGCGGAATATGGCTGTGGTCGCCCAGGATCAATTGCAGCGTGTGTTTGCCGGGCTTGAGGCGGAGCGTAGTTTCGGTCTGGCCCTTGCCGAAGTGCAGGTGGTTGTCGTCCATCGGCAATGGCTGCTGCAAGGGCGGCAGCGGTGCATCCACGATCAGGTGATGGTGGCCGGTGTTTTCGGCGCGGGAGCCGGCCGGGGCCACGCCCATGCCGGACAGGCCGAAACGCACGGTGACTGGCCCGCTCAGCACCTGCCCCGCCGTCGGGCTGATGAAATACAGCTTCGCTGCCGCCGGCGCCGGACTGCGCGGCAGAGCGGCAGCGGCCAAGCCGCCGGCAAATGCCAGGGCCAGCAGCACGATGGCCGGATTGGCATGGCGCATGACGTTCTCCTTTGGGCGGCTGGTGGATGCCGATCAGCCCAAGAATATCCCTCAATCGGCCTCCGCACCCCGGCAGCCGCTCCCATCCCTGATAAAATGACGTCCGCAATAGTCCCGCATCGCCTCGCAAACATGACGTCCGTCCGACATTTCCATGCTGCTCTTGTGGCTGCTGCCCTGCTGCTGGCTTGCCATCCGGCAGTGCAGGCGCAGAACACCAGCACCGACCTGGCCATGCCCGCGCCTCCTCAGCAAGTGGTGGCTGTCGGGCCGCGCGTTGCGCTGCAGACCACTCATGGCCGTATCGTGCTGGAGCTCTACCCGGACAAGGCGCCGCGCACCGTCGAGAACTTCCTCGGCTACGTCCGCTCAGGCCATTACAACGGCACCATCTTCCATCGCGTCATCGGCAATCTGCTGATCCAGGGCGGTTCCTACACCGCCGATCTCAGGCAGAAGCCCAACCGCACGCCCATCGTCAACGAAGCGGGCAATGGCTTGTCCAACCTGCGCGGCACCGTGGCAGCGGCGCGGCGGATCGGCGAGAAGGATTCGGCAACCTCGCAGTTCTACATCAACACCGTCGACAACCCGCAGTTGGACCATGTCTCCGCCTCCAGTCCGTACACGGCTGGCCACAGCGTGTTCGCCCGCGTAGTCGAGGGCATGGCCGTGGTCGACAAGATTCGCGCCGTGCCGACCACCGCTCAGGCACCGTTGCCCGGCGACGTGCCGACTAAACCGGTGCTGATCGAAAGCGTCGAGTTGCTGGACAACTGAACCGGTGTCGACGCTGTTCATCTCCGACCTGCACCTGGATGAGTCGCGACCCGATATCACCGCGCTGTTCCTGCGCTTTGTCGAAGAGCAAGCCGGTGCCGCCGAAGCCCTTTACGTTCTGGGCGACCTGTTCGAGGCCTGGGTGGGCGACGACGAGACCAGCGCACTGGCGGCGGTCGTGCGCGGTGCGCTGGCCGCACTGACCGCGCGCGGGGTGTCGCTGCATGTCCTGCGCGGCAACCGCGATTTCCTGATCGGCCCGCGTTTTGCCGCCGACACCGGTGCCCGCCTGTTGGCCGACCCTTGCGTGATCATGCTGCACGGTGAACCCACCCTGCTGATGCACGGCGACCTGCTGTGCACCGATGATGCCGCCTACCAGGCCTTTCGCCGCCAGGTACGTGATCCGGACTGGCAGGAAAATTTCCTCTCACAACCGCTGGCAGTGCGGGAAACCTTTGCGGCCAAGGCACGGGCGGGCAGCCAGCAGCATCAGGCTGGGCTGATGCAGGACAAGACCCTGGAAAGCATCACCGATGTTGCGCCGGCAGCGGTGGTCGCAACGATGGTGCGATACGGCGTGACCCGGTTGATCCACGGGCACACACATCGTCCCGCCATGCATTCGCTTACCGTTGCCGGACAACCCGCCCGCCGCATCGTGCTGGGGGACTGGTATACGCAAGGCTCGGTGCTAAGGGTCAGCGCCGACGGCTTCGAACTCGCCACCCTTTAGGTTCGATGCGCAACGCGACCGGTGGAAGCACCAACCTCAGGGTTTGGCGTAGCGCCTCGCCTCGTAACCATCGACTTCAAATGTCAGCGACGGCACCAACCCGCTGCCTTCGGGCAGGGTGATGCGCACCTCGCGACTGTTCTCCATCTGCGCGATGAACCCGGATTCGTCCTCGATGAACAGCGCCGGCCCCTTGCCGGAATCGGCCTGCTTGGCCACCCAGGTTTGCGCCGCAACGTCGACAAAGCTGATCTTGACCGCGCACGGGCTACCGCAGTTGAAGCGCGACTGCGCCAGCAGCAGGTAGGCACTGCGGCCCCAGGCCGGATGATCGCGCAGCACCAGTTGTGCGTCGGGCACCAGGGCAACGCCGCCATCGTCGGCGGTCACCGTCTTGCTGTAGATCGAGGCGCTGCGCTGTACGCCTCCTTCGACGTCCACCGCCTGGTAGGTCCACAGAGCCGCGACACGGCGGTCCTCGCGCGCCTGGGTCGCCTTGGCCCGCACCTGCGGCAGGCTGGACTTGAGCTTGCCGGCGGCGTCGGTCTCGGCAAACCTGGACTTGAGCTGATCGGCCTTGGCCTCCGCGCCCTCCCAGTTTTCAATGGCGCGCGCGGCCTCGTATTCGATCAGCAGTTTTTCAGCCTTGCCCTGATCGGCGGCGGTCAAGCCCGGCTCTTCTTCTTCAGAACCGGCACAGGCATAAAGACTGCACGACAGCAGCATGGCAAACAGGAGTTGCATCGGTTTCATGGGGTCAGGACCTCGCGGTGAGCGCCGTCAGCAAGGCCATCTCGCTATCGGCAAAACCGGCAGCAGCACGCGCCGGCAAGTTGAAAGGGCCGCGTATCGCGCCGATGGCGAGATCACGGATAAGGGCGATGAAGGTCACGTCCGGCGGCAAGCCTTCGCGCTCGCAGCACCAGAGGAACCAGCGACTGCCGATGGCAACATGGCGCACTTCCTCACGCAATATCACCTGCAAGATCTCCGCCGAGCGCTTGTCGCCCAGACTGCGCAGACGATGGATCATGCCCGGCGTCACGTCCAGCCCCCGCGCTTCCAGCACGCGCGGCACCAGCGCCATCCGCGCCAGGCAGGAGTCGGCCGTCTTCGTGGCCATGTCCCACAGGCCGTCGTGGGCAACGAAATCGCCATAGGCGAAACCGAGTTCGAGCAGTCGACCGGACAGCATCGAAAAATGCCGCGCCTCATCATCGGCAACGCTGGCCCAATCACGGTAGAAATCAGCCGGCATGCCACGAAACCGGTACACGGCATCCCAGGCCAGGTTGATCGCGTTGAACTCGATATGGGTGATGGCGTGCAGGAAGGCAGCGCGACCTTCGAGGCTGCCCATGCCGCGTTGCGGTGTGTCGCGCGGCAACACCAGCACCGGTCGATCAGGCCGGCCAGGCGCCGTGATCGCTTCGGCACGCGTCGACTCGTCGACAACCCATTCAGCGCAGGCCAATTTCGCCGCAGCCTCGTGCGTCAGCGCCACCTTGATGGCGGGGTCGGTGGCGTCGAGACAGCGGCGGGCGGCCTGGATGATCGATGGCATTGTGGGGAAGTATTGCAGAAGGGCGCGCGGTTGGTTGAACCCCATTGCCGACACATACGAACTGGCGCCAGCCAGTGTGATTGTTGGAGTCGCAAGCTGGCTCCAATAATCAGGGCGCCAGCGGGCAATCTGCGCCTGAGAGATTCGACGCCGAAAATTGCCCCAGTGCCATCCCGACTAACTTTTTTGACACCAGCATTTCGCCTTGGGCAACCACTCCATATCGGTACCCCATACGTCACATGATGACGCACCCCTGAATACAGTGGGATCCACGAAAAGGAGATCCCCATGAAACGTCAACGACCCAAGCAAAGCGTCACCGAAACTCGCGATCTGCCGCCGCTTATTCGCTTGTGGCTGCTCAGGCTGTTGGTATCAGCAGGCGGGATCAACCGTTTCGTGCTCGGGCACTGCTTTCAGGAAGACGAACTGGCCCAGGCACTCGACCTTGGTGACTGGATCGACAATGAAGACAAGCCGTTCAACCAGATGGCCATTCGTGCCTGTCTCAGGGTCATGCACAGGCAAGCAGAAAAGGAAGTGCGCAGTGTCAGCGTGCCACGGCAACTGGGAGTAAATGTTGAGCGCCTTGCCCAGCTCGTCGGTTTGTCAGCTACCGAGCGGCGGATTCTGGAGTTCACGGCGCTGATCCACACCGAGCGCCTGCTGGAAAACGCCGCCGGCCTGTTGGGCGAACTTTCATCAAGCAGGCTCACCCAGGTATTTTCGAAAGTCCTGGATGTAGCTGAAGGCGAGGCGCGGCTCGCCTGCGGCCCAAACAGCACACTGTCACGTTCCGGGTTGGTGTCGTTCAACCGCAACAGTGGCTTCAACCTCAAGGACAAGCTCGATCTTTTGTCGGACCAATTTGCCGACAACATCGTTTCGCTGGACGCTGACCCGCTAAGCCTGCTGCGTGACACCGTAAGGCCGGCAACGGCGGCAACGCTGCGACTGGATGCTTACCCGCATGTGGCGACATCGATTGACCTGCTTAGCCCTTATCTCGGCCACGCGCTGGAAGTTGGGCGGCGCGGCGTGAACATCTTCCTGTACGGCGCCCCCGGCACTGGCAAGAGTGAACTGGCCAAGGTCCTTGCAGATGAACTTAATTGCGAACTTTTCGAGATTGCCAGTGAAGACTCCACTGGCGATTCAGTCACCGGCGAACGACGGCTGCGGGCGTTCCGGGCAGCGCAAGGCTTCTTCGGCCAACGTCGCGTGATGCTGCTGTTCGACGAGACGGAAGACGTCTTCAACGATGGCGAAGCCGCATTCGGCTTCAAGAGTACGGCACAGAAATGCAAGGCATGGATCAATCGCATGCTTGAGGAAAACAGCGTTCCGACCTTCTGGCTGTCGAACAACGTCGGCAGCATGGACCCGGCGTTCATCCGTCGCTTCGACATGGTGATCGAGTTGCCCATTCCGCCCAGGAAACAGCGGGAGCGGATCGTGCAGGACGCCTGCGGCGGCATGCTCAATGCGCCTGCCGTCAGCCGGATTGCCGACTCTTCGTCCGTTGCCCCTGCGCTGGTGACTCGCGCTGCATCGGTCGTCGCGCTACTGCATGCAACGCAGCCGGGTCTACAGACCGGCGCCGCCATAGAACATCTCGTCAACAATACACTCGTGGCACAAGGCCATCGCCCCCTGCGCGCACACGATCCTGCCCGCTTGCCCGACACCTATGATCCCGCCTGCGTCAACGCCAACGCGGACCTGGTGGCCATCGCCAATGAAATGAAGAGTGCGCGCTCCGGACGTCTGTGCCTGTATGGGCCGCCCGGCACGGGCAAGACGGCGTATGGCCGCTGGCTGGCGCAAGAGTTGGACGTTCCCATCCAGATCAGGCGCGCCTCGGACCTGCTCGGGATGTATGTAGGCCAGTCCGAAAAGAATATCGCCAGCGCCTTCAGTGAAGCGGAAAAGGACGGCGCATTGCTGCTGATCGACGAGGTAGACAGCTTCCTGCAGGACCGCCGGGGGGCGCAGCGTAGTTGGGAGGTTAGTCAGGTCAACGAGATGTTGACCCAGATGGAATCCTTCGCGGGCGTCTTCATCGCCTCGACCAACCTGATGGATGGCCTCGACCAGGCCTCACTTCGACGCTTCGACCTCAAAGTGAAGCTGGGCTTCCTGCTACCCGCGCAAGCCTGGAGCCTGCTCGAACGAACCTGCGCGTCCTTGTCGCTGCCGCCACCGGCATCGAACCTGAAGGTCGCGATGTCCCGACTGGACCGACTCACGCCCGGCGACTTTGCGGCCGTGACGCGGCAGCTCAGGTTTCGCCCGATGGCTTCCGCTGATGCTTTCGTGGCGGCGCTGGCGGCAGAAGTGGCGCTCAAAGAAGGCGACAAGGCCGTGATTGGCTTCGTCTGACGTTAACTCGGAAGTACAGCAACGCCCAAGCTCCCTGACCAGACACTGCCTCGATACTTATGCGATGGTGCCGCTGCGGGACTTGTTCACCGATTGGACGGCCACAGCGGACTGAGGAGCGACATGCCCAAGCGCCCTGACACGCACGCAACGGTACTGCTGGCACTGGAGCTGCTGCGCAGGATTCCACGCGGTCGCAAAGTGACGGCGTCCGAACTGCATGGCCAACTCACCGAAGCAGGTTTTATCCGGGAACTGCGCACCATCCAAAAGCAGCTGGGCATGCTGGCCAGCCATTTCGACATTGAATGTGATCGGCGAAACAAACCCTTCGGCTACAGCTTGAAACCTGGATCGGCGGGATTCGCCGTCAGTGCCCTTGGCGAACAGGAGTCCTTGCTGCTGACGCTGGCCGAGCAGCACCTGCGCAATCTCCTGCCCGCGGCCCTGATCAAATCCATGGAAGGATTCTTCCAGCAGGCCAGAACTTCCACCGAACCCAATACCCGTCCAAAACTCGCACAGCAATGGCTGTCGAAGGTGCGTGTCGTCAGCGAAACCCAGCCCTTGTTGCCGCCGGAACTCAAACCCGGCGTACTGGATGCAGTAAGCCGCGCCCTGTACGGCAATCAATGGCTGACCATCGACTATCGAAAGGCCAATGGCGAATCCTGGCAGCGCAACGTCATGCCGCTTGGCCTGGCGCAGCAGGGGCCACGCCTGTATCTGGTCGGGCGCTACGAGAATGAAGGCAAGACTTTCCAGCTGGCGCTACACCGCATGCAGTCCGCACACGCCACGACACTATCTTTTGTTCGACCCAAGGACTTCGACCTGCAGAAATATGACGAAGACGAAAAGTTTGGTTTCGGGGAAGGCAAACGCATCCGCTTGCACTTCACCATCGACAAGGAAGTCGGAAGTCATTTGCTGGAAACGCCGCTGTCGAAGGATCAGACGGTGAAAGACCTTGGCGACCAGCTCAGGATTTCGGCGACGGTAGTGGATAGTGCGAGGCTGGATTGGTGGTTGCGGGGGTTTGGGGATACAGTCGACCAGTTAAGAAAAATCAAGATCAGATAGTCAAATTTTGCACACGAGATGGAGGCACCATGCCAAGCGCATCCCTAACCAGAAGACTTCTTCGAAAAATTTCATTTGCAGAACTGAAATCAATTAACAATCATTTTGACCTACTGCCGCGCAAGAGCAAGGATGAAATGATTACACAAATCCTTAGAAAGACTGGCACTAACCTTCAGGCCTTGGTATCAAAAAATGGGCCATTTACACTAGCCGAATGGAATCAGACTGCGATTGAACTAGGGGGCGTCCCTCGCAAATCATTTGAGGCAATTTTTTTTGAAATTAAACGCTACTTGGATCCTATATTTGACAAACTCGACGGCTACGATTCAATCGCTGACCTGCGCAAAAGTGAGCCACAATTGCGCAAGCTTGCGGGAAATCTTTGCATAGACAGGAAAGAACTAGATGCACGGCTTGTTAAAACTCACGGCGCAACGTTACTTGCCAACTTCGTGACTGAGTTTCGCAAGACTCAGGCTTTGCCGCCAAAAGCAAAAAAATCAAAACAAACATCCATGGTTCGTGTTGCGTCTACCCGTGTAATGGCGAATCTTGTAGAAAAACTCGACACCAAATGGATGAAAGATTTTGTCGCTGGCGCAGAGCAAATTGATATAGCCGCCGGATTTTATCATGTCGATTTCCTTAAAAAATTATTTTTCAACCAGCACAGCGTCAAACGCGTTCGCCTATTATTCAATGGCCTTGGTGGGCAACGGCTAAAACAACAAATTAAAGAGCTGCAAGATTTAGAAACGAAATTAATTCTAAAACATATTTTTGTCGAAATCCGCCTAGCTTTTTGCCCATCACTGTTTCATTCAAAGCTTTTCTTGGCGAAAGAAAAAAATATGACGCGCGGGTTAGTTGGATCCGCAAACGCAACAGAAGCAGCATTCGACCAACGCAATGAAGAGGTTTTGGTCGCACTGTCAGATGCTGGTGCCTTGGTTGGCTACTTCGAGTCGGCATGGAGCACGGCAAAACCTCTCGGCGAACAGAATACGACGGCACGAACTCTGGTCACATTTTTTCGAACTGGCAGCCTTTATTTCAAGCCCGTTAATCAGTTGACAAAAACATTCAACCCATTCAGTGAACTACTAAGCCAGTTGCCGCAAGAAGATCTTGCAAGTCTCGGCACACCCAAATTTCCTAACGCTGTTCAAGAGTCTGGCATCGGCGCTTTCAACTTGATGTTTGCATCACTTGGTGAACAAAAAAGCGACAAAAAAGCGACTGATGACATTAGCTCTGAAAATCCCGCACCGTCTAAAATTTCGGCGGCTAAGCTTAAGCCCTACTCAATCGAAACTTGCTATGGTTATTGGGTGCCGTGCGCGCTGGACTCTATATGCTCTGAGAAACTCAACAATTCCAGCAAACAACAAAAATCGAAATTGAATTTATTCAGTACCGCATTAAATGCAATGCAGGATGATGAACTTAACAAAAAATATCAGGATTACCTGCAAGCTGTATCAAAGGAACTTGGAAAGATCCCAAATATTGGCAAAAAATAAAAAAACTTAAGAACAATCCGTACGATACAAAAAATTTCAAAATGTTTGTCGCACGAGTCAAGAAAAAACTTGAACCTGGAAACATTGATAGATTAACAGCAACTTTTGTTAAGGGAAATATTCCAGAATTTTGGGATGACGCTGATGCGTACAAGGACTTCCGAAATTCCTTCTTTGATCACCTTGCAAATATTGTTGCCAGTAGAAACAGAAAACCGAAAGTGGCTGGAAGGATCCTGAGCCAACTTGATGTTGTTGGGCCAACTGACAGCGAGCAATTAAGTGAACTTTTTGAGCAATACTTGAGAAAGAATGGATGGCTTGACGAATATTGGATTACCTAAGCGTGACCATTGTTATAGAAGCCTATTTCGCCCGTGCCCCAAGTAATCCAACCCAACAAAATCGTCATCTTTTCCGGCTCCGGCCTCAGCGCGGAG
>JAYUYQ010000273.1:0-9557 GCA_043752435.1 Betaproteobacteria bacterium | reverse complement strand
GGTCAGGATTGCCGCAGATCACCAGCTGGTCGACCATGTAATCAACGGTCAGTTCGCGGTCATCCTGCTCTGGATGGGTTTTGAATATGGCTTGGCGTTTCGAGATCAGCATTTTCCTCAGCAGTAAATCCCAGTAATAGCGATAGGGGCTGGCGTTGTCTGTCAGCGCATAGCGTCGTGCCGTCTTCTCGTCGTCGGCGACAAATAGGGTGCGGGCAATGCGCCAGTCCGCCGGATCGGCCACTTTGCCGGCGCGCTGCTTGCCCTCGGCGTAATTGCTCCAGTGCGAGGGCAGGTATTGCGACAGCAGGAAATTCGCCGACAGCGGATGAAAGTCGCGTTCTCCCATGGCGATGACGCCTTTCGAACCGGGTGCAACCACGGTGCCGACGATTTCCGGGCGCGGTAATTGATAGGGTTTGTACATCTGGCCGCGGCCGATGGCGGCATTCTGCGTGGTGGCGGTGCTGACCTTGAAACGGTTGCCGGGAAGGTCGATGTCATAAGGCACATCGCGTTCCCAGATGGCAAGAATCACATCCATCGCTTCGGCGAACAGCTTGTTGCGGTCTTCCGTCAGCATGCCCAGTGCTTCAGCGTCGGAGGGCAGCGCACCGGGGCTGACACCAAAAATGAAACGGCCTTGCGCCAGGTGATCGAACATCGCGGCGTGCGCCGCGATCAGTGTCGGATGCGAGTGCGACAGGTTGGAGGTGCCGGTGGCAAGTTTGATGGTTTTAGTGTGGTGGATCAGCGTCGCCAGAAAAATGAAACTGTTGGTGACGTTTTCGGAGGGTTCGGTCAGGTGTTCGCCGACGAAGGCATCGTAAAAACCCAGGCGGTCGGCGAGGATGATGGCTTCGCGGTCTTCCTGCAGCGTGACGGCGGGCGGTCGCTCCGCCGGGTGCAGCGGCATCGTGAAATATCCCAAACGCATGGCGGGTGTGACTCCTCTCCAGTGTTGCCAAGCGTCAGGGCCCGTGGCAATTTGGATTCAATGTAACATCGGGTTATCGCCATTCGCAACGAAAGTACCGCATGAATCTCGACGCCATGAAACCGGGCCTTAAAGGCTCCACCGAAATCATGGTTGGCACGCGTGACACTGCGCCGCATGTCGGCAGCGGCAAGATCAAAGTATTGGCGACGCCGGTGCTGGTGATGCTGCTGGAGGAGGCGGCGTTAAATGCCGTTGAAGGTCTGTTGCCGGCGGGTCACCAGACCGTAGGGACCCGGCTCGACGTCAGCCATACCGCGGCAACGCCAGTGGGCATGCGCGTGGTCGCACACGCCGAAGTGATCAAGGTCGATGGCCGCAAGCTGACGTTCAGACTGTGGGCCGAAGACGCGGTGGAGCGCATCGGGGAAGGCACCCATGAGCGCATTATCGTCAACGTCGAGCGTTTTGACATTCGCACCCAGGCCAAGGTGGCGAGCGCCGCAATCAAAAATAGATAATAAAAACAAATACTTATGTATTTTTGCGCTTGTAACCCAGTGCGTGGCTATTTTTTCGGCGCCCTGCGCTGGTCGGTGGTTGCGTTCTCGATGACGGTGTATTCGCCCTCGACGTAGCTGGCCTGCTCCACGCGCTGCAATTTGCGTTTATTCCACCACAGGCGGATCAGAAAAATGCCGGCGAGGGTGATGCCGGCGATGAGCGCGATACTGATGAAAAAGAATGCCGCAACCAGCACTAACAGGCCCAGCGCAAAAAACACGATGCGCTCAAGCAGCCCGGCTTGTGGTCTGGCATTGATGCGGAAATGAGGATCTTGTGATTGGTCCATGTTTAAGCGAGTCTCCTTGAAGTCATGAGACCACAGTCAGCTGCGGACGTTCAGTAATCCGGGTTGAAGCTTTTGATGATGGCACTGCCGGATTTTTCGTCAGGCTCGAGTACCAGCAGCTTGCGCGCCTGGGCTTCTTCCAGCAATTTGCCGAAGGTACGAAAACCGTAATAACTTTCATTGAAGCCGGGCTGGCGGCGCTTCAGGGTCTGCTTGACCATCGAGGGCCAGATCTTGTCCTCGGCCCCGCGTTCGGCGAACAGCGCTTCGATGGTTTCCATGACCAGGTCCAGCGCCTCAGCCTTTTTGGCGCTGCCATCCTTGTCAGCCGAGTCTTTATCGCCGGTTTTGGCGGCGGGAGTGGCGGCGGGCTTTTTCCGGCTTTGCTGTTTCTTGGCTTTTTCGCGGGCGAGGTCATCATAGAAAATGAATTCGTCGCAATTCGCCACCAGCAGGTCGGAGGTCGACTGCTTGACGCCGACGCCGATAACCACCTTGTTGTTCTCGCGCAGCTTGGATACCAGCGGCGAAAAATCAGAATCGCCGCTGATGATGACGAAGGTGTCGACGTGTGATTTGGTGTAGCAGAGGTCCAGCGCATCGACGACCATGCGGATGTCGGCGGAATTTTTGCCCGACATGCGTACATGCGGGATTTCGATCAGTTCAAAAGCGGCCTCGTGCATCGGCCGCTTGAAATCGCGGTAACGTTCCCAGTCGCAATAAGCTTTTTTGACGACAATGTCGCCTTTAAGCAGCAGACGCTCCAGGACCTTCTTGATGTCGAATTCGGTGGAGCTGGCTTCGCGCACGCCCAGCGCGACGTTTTCAAAGTCGCAAAACAGCGCCATGTTTTTGGTATCGGATGCGGTGCTCACTACGATTCCTTGTGGTTAATGTTTTCGATTGTGGGCTTTTGCCGGGGGTTTGTCGATGCGTTGCGGGTTGGGCTGTTATTTCGCATATAGTTCCGTAATATAGCCATGGTAAAAGCGGATATTGTTAAGGGAGTAGTGGGCTGACATGCTGGAAAAAAACGATCATCTGGCGGTGTTGTTTGCCGATGTTGTTGAAAGCACCGCGCTCTATCGGCGCCTGGGTGATGTTGAGGCGCTCAACATCATCCACGCCGTGCTCAATGAGCTGAAGTCCGTGCTGCCGCATTACCAGGGGCGACTGGTGAAAACACTGGGAGACGCGGTGATGTGCCTGTTTCCGGATGCCGATTGCGCGGTTGAAGCAGCGGTCGCGATGCAGCACGCAGTTGCCGGGTTGGATCCGGCCGGAGAAAAAATGCAGATCCGCATCGGCCTCCATACCGGTCCGGTGGTGATAGGCAGCGAGGATGTTTATGGCGACACCGTCAACGTTGCCGCCTATCTGGCCGATGCTGCGACTGCAGGGCAGATCCTGATTGCCGAGACAACGGCAAAAGACATGTCAAAGGAACGGCGGGATGCGATGACGCCGATTTTTGACGCGATGCTGAAAACAACGCTGGCCAAAACGGCGGTTTGCGAAGTGCAGTGGCGTGATGATCTGACGGAACGCACCAATCTCAACCTGAACATCGTCCGTACTATTCCGGAAGACGTCGGCAGCCTGGTGCTGAAGCTGGGCGAACATGAGTGTCGCGTCGATTACTGGAACGCGACATTGTCCATCGGCCGCTTAACTGACTCGGGGCTGGTATTGTCGGACACTTTGGTGTCACGGCGTCACGCGACGATCCGCGTCGAGCGCACCCAGTTTTATCTGGTCGATCACAGCATTAACGGCACGTTCGTAACCCGTGCCAGCGGCGAGGAAATCCACGTTGTGCGCCGTGAAATCATGCTCGAGGTGCGGGGCGAAATCCGCCCCGGCTACAGCCGCACCGGCCGTGCCGGCCCCAGCATTGAGTTCCGCCGCGACCGGCGCTCGATGTACCGTGTCTGAACTCGGTATTCAAGTTGCGGATAGTCAGTCCGCCAGACCGTTGATGATGCTCTGGCCGTCGCGTGCTTTGGCGCGGGCTTCCTCCGGGGATTCCTTGCCCAGCGCCGTCTGCGCGATCATTTCATACATGTCCGCGGCGCCGAGCAGGATGCGCGGTGTCATGCCAACGCCTTCAAACGTCTTGGCGATTTCGAGCATTTCCGGCACCCAGCGGTAGGCCTTGGGCGGCATTACCGTGGTGCGGTTCAGCACCCACTGGCGGTTGTCGGCGGCGCTTTCCTGCAATTCACGGTCGAGCGCGGCATCGACGCCGAGACGGCGCGCCGCCATCAGCATTTCGACACCCAGCGCAACAGCGCCCTTGGTGTAGGACGCGTAACACATCTTGATGGCGGAAGCGTCGCCGATGCGTTCGCTCATCACGCGGATGTTAATGCCGGCGCAGGACAGCGGCTCGAGCTGTGCGGCCTGCGGGCCGGAGACATACATGCGCATGCCCGCCTTGCCACGCGGCGGCGGGCCGATAATGCCGGCGTCGATGTACTCGCCGCCGGCAGCGCGGATGATGGCGTCAATTTCCTGGGCGGTTTGCGGTGCAATCGCGTTGCAGTCGACGTACACGCAGCGCCGACCCGTCGCCTGCATCGCGGCGGCAGCCGCACGCGCATTGTCGACGGCGGCAGCGGGGTTGAGGATGGACAGCACGATGTCGCAGGTGGCGACGACGCTCCGCATTGAACCGCAGTCATTGAGGCCGGCGTCGCGGGCGAGGGTCCTGGTGCGCGCGCTGCGTCCGTCGAGCGCGGTGTGGACGGCAAAACCGCTGTTCTTCAGGGTTTGGGCGACAGCCTGGCCCATGTCGCCGGGGCTGACGATGCCGATGTTTTGTATGTTCATTTGGATTCCAGTCGGTGAGAGAGCCAGTGCTTGAATACAGAGTGCTGTGCGAGGATGTTGCGATAAAATACATGTCGCTGCTTTTCTCCACCAAGAAGATTCTGATTCCGTGATGCGGATTCCCCGATTTGGCTGCACCGGCCGCAGGTTCCAGCCGTGGCCGAAACAACCGAAGACCTGACTTTACTGCCGACCGTGCCCCCGATTTTTCGTATTGTTTTGCTCAGTGTATTGACGCACACCGCCTACAAAGGCAGCAAGGTGCTGATGTCGCTGTCGGCGCTGGAACTGGGCGTCAATGAATTTTTCGTTGGTATGCTGTTTTCGACCTACGCGCTGTTTCCGCTGCTGTTGTCAGTCTATGCCGGCAAGATTTCGGACCGCATCGGTTTTCGCCGACCGATGCTCTACGGCACGATCGGCTTGCTGGCTGGTCTGGCGATACCGTTTATGTTTTTCCGGCTGGAAGCGCTGTATATCGCCGCTGCGCTGATCGGCTTTTGCTACATTTTCTACACGGTGGCCGTACAGCATCTGATCGGCGCGCTGGCCGAAGGTCACGACCGCACCAAAAACTACAGCTGGTTCAGCCTCGGCATCGGCATGACCGCGCTGCTTGGCCCGACCTCGGCGGGTTTCCTGATTGATGCCGTGGGCCATCGCGCGACGTTCGCCGTGCTGGCGGCGCTGCCGGTGGTACCGGTGCTGTTGCTGGCCCTGTGGTCTGGGTGGCTGCCAAAAACCACGCGCATCAAGGTCAGCAAGGCGGAAAAGGCCGCCCACCGTGTCGGCGACCTGGTGCGCAACCCGCCGCTGCGGCGTGCGCTGATTACTGCAGGCATCATTGAAACCGGGCTTGAACTCTATAACCTGCTGCTGCCGATTTACGGCCACAGCATCGGCATGAGCGCATCCGAAATCGGCCTGATTCTCGGCGCCTTTGGTTTGGCGCTGTTGATCGTGCGTGCGGTGATGCCGCATCTGGTGAAGCGTCTGGGTGAGGAGCGATTGCTGGCCGCATCACTGGTGCTGGCAACGGGTGTCTGCCTGGTGTTCCCGTTCGTGACCGGCTTTGCGACGCTGTTCGCGATTTCGTTTGTGCTGGGCATGGGTCTCGGTTGCGGCAGTCCGCTGTCGATGATGCTCGCCTACAACCGCGCGCCGGCGGGGCGCTCCGGCGAAGCGATGGGGCTGAGGCAAATGGTCAACAAGGGTACTGAAGTGCTGGTGCCTTTTGTGTTCGGCTCGTTAAGTGCGGCCCTGGGCATGGTGCCGGTTTTCTGGCTGGATGCGGCGCTGCTGGCCATGGCGGCGACCATGATGCGGCGGGATGCTGCACACAAGCCCCATAAAAAAAATGAATAAAAACAAATGGTTACTGGGATTTCTCGGAATGGGGCTGTCAGCGGCCGCATTCGCGGCGACGCCGGATACGGTGATTTTCCTGAGCGCCGACGGCAATACCAGACTCACCGGTTACGTGTTCGCGCCGGCATCACCGGGGCCCCATCCTGCGGTGGTGATGTTGCATGGTCGCGCCGGATCTTATTCAACGCTGAAGCGTGGTCAGCACAACGCTGAGGCGCTGACCCAGCGCCACCAGATGTGGGGTGAATTCTGGGCGGCGCGCGGTTATGTCGCCATTCATGTCGACAGTTTCGGACCGCGCGGTTTCGGCGAAGGTTTTGCCAAACATTCCTACACCAGCCGGCCGGCGGGCGTCAGTGAACAGTCGGTGCGTCCATTGGATGCCTATGGCGCGCTGGCGTATTTGCGCAGTCGCAGCGATGTGGCGGCGGATCGCATTGGTGTGCAGGGCTGGTCCAATGGCGGCATGACCGTATTGGCCACGCTCGGACCACGGCCTCCCGGATTGCAGGACCCGTCGCCGGCCAGCGGCTTCCGCGCAGCGATTGCGCAATATCCAAGCTGTCGTGCGCAGGCGGCAGAACCTGATTACGCGCCTTATGCGCCGCTGCTGATCATGGTGGCGGAGAACGACGACGAGGTGTCACCGGCTGTGTGCCGGACGTTCGCGGAAAAAATCCGCAGTCGCGGCGCCGCCGTGGAATTCGTCTGGTATGACGGCGCACACCATTCATACGATGATCCCGGCAAGACCAAACAAAGTCATGAACCCAACCGGCTGGCAATGCAGGATACGCTGCAGCGCGCTGCAGCGTTTTTCGCGCAACATCTGAAGCCATGAACTTTTCCGGCATATTCAACAGTCTGCAGCGGGTGATCGGTGTGTTGCTGACGGCAGTGCTGTGTTGCACTGCGGGCGCGCATGCGGCCGCTCATGCAGCCGATCTTGCAGCCGCTCATGGAGCCACTCATGTAGCCGCTCAGGCAGCCACTCATGTAGCCGACTCAGCGCGCGCGGCGATTGCCTCAGCGCATCCGCTGGCCACTGCGGCGGGTGAGGACGTGCTGGCGCGCGGCGGGAATGCGTTTGACGCCGCAGTCGCCGTCGCGGCCGCGCTTGCGGTTGTTGAACCGTATTCATCCGGTCTGGGTGGCGGTGGTTTTTTTCTGCTGCATCGTGCGACCGACGGCCATCAGGTGATGATTGACGCCCGCGAAACTGCGCCGGCAGGCATTCTGCCGCAGCATTTGTTTGATGCCGCCGGCCATCCGCTGCCGGGCGCCACTACGCGCGGCGGCACGGCCGCGGCCATTCCCGGATTGCCGGCGGGACTGGAACACCTTGCGCAGCGTTACGGCAGTTTGCCATTGAGCGTAACGCTGGCGCCGGCCATCCAACTGGCGCGGGAGGGTTTCAAAACCGACCGGCGTTATGCGCGGGTCACGCAATTGCGCGAGGCCATGCTGCGCTCGACTCCGGAGACTGCGTTGTTCCTTGATAATGGCCGCGCACCAGCGCCCGGCCATGTGCTGCGCCAGCCCGATCTGGCGATGACCTTGCAGCGCATCGCGCGCGAGGGCGCCGCAGGTTTTTACCGCGGACCGGTGGCGGAGGGTATGACTGCTGCAATCAATGCCGCGGGCGGTGTCTGGCAGATGAGCGATCTCGCGGCGTATCGCGTGGTTGAGCGCGCACCGGTGCATTTCAGTTATCGCGGCGCGATGATTACCACCGCGGCACTGCCTTCGGCAGGCGGCATCGCGCTGGCGCAGGTGCTGGGCATGCTGGAGCATTTCCCGGCGGGTGATGTGCAGGATCCCGAATTCGCACATCTCGTGGTCGAAGCCATGCGTCGCGCGTTCCGCGACCGCATTCAGCTGGGCGATCCTGATCAGACGGCGATATCGGTCCCCGGGCTGCTGAAAAAAGAAAAATTAAAACAACAGGTTGCAGATATACGCCGGGATCGGGCGACGCCATTGCCGCCGCCGGCCGCACCCGGCGCGGGCGCCGGCAGTGTCAACACCACGCATTTTTCCGTTGTCGATGCGGCCGGCAATCGTGTGGCGGCCACGTTAACGATCAATTTGTTATTCGGTTCCGGCGTCGTCGGGCGCGGCACCGGTGTGCTGCTCAACAATGAAATGGATGATTTCTCGTTGCGTGCCGATGTCGCCAACAGTTTCCAATTGCACGGCGGCGCAGCGAACAGCGTGGCACCCGGCAAACGTCCGTTGTCGAGCATGACGCCGACCTTTGTTGAAGACACCAAGGGCGTATTGATCCTTGGTGCACCCGGCGGCTCGCGCATCATCAGCCAGGTGCTGCTGGTTGCGCTGGAATATCTGCGCAAGCCGCAAGTTGATTTAAAACAACTGGTGGCGATGCCGCGCTACCACCATCAATACTGGCCGGACCATATTGAAATCGAACCCGAAGGATTTTCTGCGGCTTGGCGCAGCATACTGGAAGGCAAAGGGCACGAGATACGCATGGCCAATCGCAAGTGGGGCAATCTGCAGGCGGTGTTTCAGCCGCGGGACGGTGGTGCGGCGCAGGCGGCGAACGATCCCAGAGGCGATGATGTGGCTGGGTATTGATTAGAACGGTGATGGGTAATGGGTAATGAGTAATGGGGTAATCGGTGATGGGCAAATCCTTCTGGCCACCCATCATCCATTACTTCTCACCCATCACGTAATGTATGATTTCGCCCCATGAAAACGACATTCCTCGAATTCGAGCAGCCGATCGCCGATCTGGAAACCAAGATCGAAGAGCTGCGCTTTGTGCAGGACGATTCGGCGCTGGATATTTCGGAAGAAATCGCGCGGCTGCAGAAAAAAAGCCAGGCGCTGACCAAAGACATTTATTCGAAACTGAATGCCTGGCAGATCTCGCAGGTGGCGCGTCATCCGCAGCGGCCGTACACACTGGACTACATCAACGCCCTGTTCACCGATTTCGAGGAAATGCACGGCGACCGCGTGTATGCCGATGACCCGGCGATTGTCGGCGGCATGGCGCGTTTCGGTGGCCAGACCGTGGTGGTGATCGGGCACCAGAAGGGGCGCGACACCAAGGACAAGATTTACCGCAATTTTGGCATGCCGCGGCCCGAGGGTTATCGCAAGGCGCTGCGCCTGATGAAACTCGCGGAAAAATTCGGCGTGCCGGTGTTTACTTTCATCGATACACCGGGTGCCTATCCCGGTGTCGGCGCCGAAGAACGCGGCCAGTCGGAGGCCATCGGCCGCAACCTGTTTGCGATGGCGGCGCTGAAAACGCCGGTACTCTGCACGGTGATCGGCGAGGGGGGGTCGGGGGGCGCGCTGGCCATCGCCGTCGGTGATGTGACGCTGATGCTGCAGTACTCGACTTATTCGGTGATCTCGCCGGAAGGCTGCGCGTCGATTTTGTGGAAAAGTGCTGAGCGGGCGCCAGAGGCCGCGGAAACGCTGGGCATCACTTCGACCCGGCTGAAAACGCTGGGACTGATCGACAAGATCATCCCCGAACCTCTGGGTGGCGCGCATCGCGACTACGACGCCATGATGCAGTCG
>JAYUYQ010000272.1:0-9575 GCA_043752435.1 Betaproteobacteria bacterium | reverse complement strand
TGCTGGTGATTGGCGGGATTGACGACGGGCAGCGTGCGGCCGGAAGCAGACGGGCCCCACTGGCCGTTGATAAAGAGCAAAGTGTTGGGATACATGGCAAAAAATCCTGTGCTTGGATGAACGGGAAGGCGCAGGATAAACCAGTTTGGCGGTGCTTGTTCGAGCAGACGCACTGCGGTGCAGCTGGCACCGATGGCGCGCCATGAACACGGCCACGGTTTGCCGTAGGCCTCGATCCCGATCAATCCACCCGAAGAACGCTCAGCAGGTGGTTTCCCCCTGAATCTGCACACGGTGCATCATGCGCCGCTCGCTGGCATCAAACGAATCGCGGCGGTGAATCAGGCAACGATTGTCCCAAATCAGTGTGTCTCCCACCTTCCACTCGTTATACCAGACGAATTCCGGCCGAGAAGCATGGGTCCACAACTGGTCAAGTAGCTGCTCACTCTCCTCCAACGGCAAACCGAGGATATAGGCATTACGGCGGCGGCCGAGGTACAGTGCCTTGCGGCCGGTGAGAGGATGCGTGCGAAAAATCCTGTGCTGCGCGCCCGGCGCTTCGCGCGGATCAGACACTTCCGCAAAACCTTTGCGCATCTGGCCGCCGCTGTTGTAGGACTCGTCGTGTATCAGCATCCTGCCGTCCAGCCGCGTTTTGAGATCCGCAGGCAGCGTGTCGTACGCCATGTACTGATTCGCAAAATAAGTGTTGCCGCCAGCGGGCGGCACTTCCAGTGCGTGCAGGATGGCAATCGTGCAGGGCTTGGCGCGGTACGACATGTCGGTATGCCAGATTGCTTCACCTGCGCCGAGATTGCCCAGCGGCTGGCCGTTGGCCGTGAGATTGGAGATCACCAGAATATCCGGATACGCATCGATGTACGGCTTGCCGATGATGCTCATGCCGGGCGGCTCGAGTTCGCCGAAGGATTTGCCGAGCGCGATCAATTGCGGATCCGAAATCGGCTGGCCGCGCACCACCACCACTTGATGATTGAGGATGGCCCGTTGCAGCGTGGTTACCGTCACCGCATCCAGCGCAACCAGATCCACACCCGAGACTTCGGCGCCGCAACCTTTGCCGGACGGGATGATTTGCGGGGACGCGGCGGCACGCGGCTGGGCAACACTTTGTATGGACTGCATGGGGGGTCTCCTGGATCGGGTCGCCAATAATACACCTGTCTCAATACATGCGTATCATACGTATCTTTCGCATAACACACAAGCAGCGACTATAATCATTTCAAATTCAAAGAACTACGGATCCCATGGCGCGTAAACAAACATCCTCCCGCCTCGATGTCAGCGGCCCAGATCCGCTGTACAAACAGGTCGGCGACCGCATCCTGCAATGCCTCGTCGACGGCGAATGGAAGCCCGGCGGGCAGCTGCCCACCGAGAGCCAGCTTGCCGAGCGCTTCGGCGTGGCCGTGTTCACCATCCGCGCCGGCATCGGCGACCTCGTCGCCGCCAACATCCTGGTGCGCAAACAAGGCAAGGGTACTTTTGTCGCACGCCATTCGCGACTGCGCCAGCGCTACCAGTTCTCGCATATCCACGACACGAACGGCAAACAAATCCTGCCCGGCCGCGAACTGCTCGCCTTCGGCAAAGCTGTCGCGACCGATGAAGAAGCCGCCAGGCTGGCGTTGCCGCGCGACAGCAAGCCAGCAATCATCTACCGATTGAAAATGCTCAGCGTTGATGACGGGAAAACTGTGGCAACGCTCGACATCGTCCTACCGGCCCGGATGTTCAGTAATCTGACCACAAACGCGGTCCGCAACGCGCAGGAAAACCTCTATGCCGCGTACCAAGACGAATGCGGCATCAATGTGATCCGCATCGAGGAACACATCCATGCCGGACTCGCTACAGCCGAAGAGGCACGGGCGCTGAAGTTGCGCGCCGGCAATCCGGTACTCCGCGTTGAACGCATGGCCTATACCTACCGGAATGTGCCGGTGGAGTTCCGCATCCGCGTCTTCGACGCGACGAAATATCACTACCGGGCGGTGGAAGGCAGCGTCTAGGCAGTGACCGCGGCCGAATAGCGCGACTCGCGCGTCTGGTGGCTGCGCATCACCGCGCGATCGATTTCCGGCCAATATCCTGGCCTGAGTACGATATCGCCCCGCTCAAACGACAACGGATTGGCAAACAGCTTCGCCTTGGGTTTCAGGAAGCCGTTCATGTCGCCGGCCTTGGACAGAAAACCGCGCGACACGCAGGCCTCCGTCCAGCACATGATTTCAGTAGCTACACCGTCACCCAGGCATAAGCCGAGGCCAAGTGCTTTTGCTCGTTCCATCGACTGCAGGGCGCGTTCGACACCGCCCACCCGCTTAAGTTTTAGTTTGACGAACCTCACGTTTTTCACCATTGCCGCACGGTCAATATCCTGCTCGTTGCGTATGGACTCGTCGAGCATCAGGGGCACCGTCGATACCCGAGCCACTTGCGCGTTAGCGTCCCACTCGTCAGCTTCGCACGGCTGCTCAAAAAGCACGATCCCCTGCGGATCAAGGCTCGATGCGAAACGCATGCCCTGCTCCAAGTTGTAGCCCCGATTAGCGTCCATGGTCAGCATTGCACGGCCATTTAAGGCTTCCTGTACCCAGCGCACGCGTTGAAGGTCGTCATCGACATCCCAACCCACCTTGACCTTGAAGGTGCGATATCCCTGCGCCAACCTTTCCTCAATCTCCGGCACAATTTCCGACTTGGTTGTCGCCGAAACCGGTACCAGCAGGGGAATGCGAACTTCTTCGCGGATCACTAAAGCAGGATGCCGCGTCACCATGGCGAGGGCAGAGAGCATCGCGCACGACGCAAACGGTGCCTGCGGCACCTCGCGGTCAATGACCGCATGCACGTCTTTTGCCAACTTGCCGACGAGTCGCGCAGCCTGCTCACAACAGAACTGCCAGGCTGTATCGGCTGTCTCCGTAGTGGACCCTGCGGGCACATAAGCCTCTCCCCAGCCAATGGCACCGTCTTCGGCGACCATCTCAATGATGATCGGCTCAAATTCGGTGTAGGTACGGAATGAAACCCGGTACGGCTTCACTAGGGGCAGCTTCAACTGACGAACGACAATATCGCGAATAAACATTATGGGATTCCGTCTTTTGTTGGTAATGCGCCGGAAATTTACGTATCATACGTATGAGTTGAAGAACATTACAACAATTCGTCCTCAACCTCAATCACCGGAGGAGGTCGCATGTTTCATCTGTACCGGAAAGTCACTGTTGTTTTGCTTTTGCTCAGTTGCCACACGCAAGCCGTAGCTGCCGAAAATTATCCGACGAGGCCTGTAAGGGTTATCGTACCGTTCGCCGCGGGTGGCACGTTTGATCTGGTTGCTCGGGTTGTATCGCAGCGTCTGACCGAACTATGGGGTCAACAAGTTGTGGTGGACAACCGGCCCGGTGGTGCCACGATCATTGCAACGGAAACAGCAGCTAAGGCTAGCCCCGACGGACACACGATTTATCTCTCGCCCAATGCACTAGCTGCAAATCCGGCACTGCACAAAAAGCTGCCTTATGATGCCGCGCGCGATCTGGCAGCCGCAGTCCTGATTGCCGCACAGCCGATGGCGCTTGGCACCAATCCCGGCTTCAAGGCTAATACGGTCCGGGAATTGCTGGACATAGCCAAGGCGCGTCCCGGCTCATTGACTTACGGCTCTGCGGGCATCGGCAGCGGTGGGCACTTGGCCGGAGAAATATTCAAGTCCATGGCCGGGGTAGACATAACCCATGTCAGTTACAAAGGCGGTAACGTCGCGATGATGGATGTCGTTTCGAATCAGATCCCGTTGGTAATGACGGGGCTGCCCAATCTGCTGCCACTGCACCGCGCGGGCCGCATCCGGATACTGGGAATTACATCTGCCAAGCGATCCTCTGTGGCAGAACAGATTCCGGCACTGGGCGAAACAGTGCCCGGCTACGATTTCAAGAACTGGTTCGGATTCGTGGTGCCTACTGGAACTCCCAAAGCTGTTGTTCAAAAAATCAATGCTGACGTCAACAAAATCCTTGATACCGGAGACACACGACAAAAACTCACTAGTCAGGGTTTTGATGTATTGGGCGGCACGACGGAAGAGTTCTCCATGATCATCAAAGCAGACACCAAAACCTTTGCGGATGTGCTACGCAAAGCGGGCATTACTGCGAACTAATAACCGTGCACTACATATTGAATTTAATGTCTGGTGAAAAAAACAGAGCCCGCGGCTTGGCACCACTACGCCTGTGAGGCAGTCAGCAGAGGCTGACTACGGGGTCAACCTTTGGCACCAAACTGCGGGGTCAAGCTTTACGCCGCCGTAGCCTTGAGCTGATCGGCTGCAGATGACGGAATGCCAGTTTGCCGTAATACGCCGCGTAATCGCGGGTGCCGTTCGGCAGGCGGCGCCAGGCGCGGTGCACCCAGTGGTATCCCGGGGGCGCGGCGTCTTCGTCCTCGGGCAGCGTGAGCACGCCCTCGGGCAACTGGTTCAACTTGGCAAGTTTGGCCACTGCGATCGATTTGCCCACTGCGACCACCAGCACCGCGCCCATCGCCGGCGCAAACGTGTGCAGCAGGTGAGCCTGACCGTCAACCCAGGCGCTGATCGCCGGATCGGTGACCAGCATCTCGCCGGCCACCCAGCCGAGGATGCCGCCACCCAGCGTGATGATGATCGGGAAGCGGTTCATCAGTTTCAGGATGAACGTGCTGCCATAGATGATCAGCGGAATGCTCACGCCGAGGCCGATGATCAATAGCGCGACGTTGCCCTTGGCCGCAGCCGCGACGCCCAGCACATTGTCGAGGCTCATGATCAGATCGGCGATGATGATGGTCTTGATGGCAGACCACATGTGCGAGTGGCCGTCGATTTCATCGTCAGCTTCTTCGGGAATCAGCATCTGGATGCCGATATAGGCCAGCAGCACTGAACCGATGATTTTGAGATACGGCAGATCGAGCAGCAGCACCGCAAAAAACGTCAGCACAATACGCAGTAAAATCGCGCCGAAGCTGCCGAACAGGATGGCCCGCTTCTGCTGCTTCGGTGGCAATGAACGGCTGGCCATCGCGATGACGACGGCATTGTCGCCGCTCAACACGATATTGATCATCATGATCTGACCCAGCGTCACCCAGAAAAATGAACTGGCAAGCATATCCATCTGGCACCTCCTCCTGTAACCGTCAATACGGCATTGCGCCGCTGACATGAATAAAGAGAAGAATACGGATGCAGGCTTACGCTCATCCGCTGTCAGGATGAACGGATGGTTACCTGATTATGAACGGAACCTTACAAGAAGAGCGGCGGGCGACGCACTCAAGCCGGCGGCAACACCACGCTGAAGGTATTGCCGATGCCGTCGGAAGTGTCCTCGCCCAGCGTGATTTCGCCACGGTGCAAATGGGCGATTTCCTGGGCAATCGCCAGCCCCAGCCCGCTGCCGTCCTGCCCGCTGCCGAGCAGCCGGTGAAAACGCTCGAACACCCGCGCGCGCTCCTCCGGCGGAATGCTCGGGCCGTCATCGTTGACGTCGACCGTAGGCGGCGTGACCGTCACGCGCACCGTGATGCGCCCGCCGTCGCGGCTGTAACGCACCGCGTTGTCGAGCAGGTTGTCGAGCAGTTCGCGCAGCCGTACCGGATCCCCCAACACCTGCACCGGCCGCCCGGCGCCCTCGAAACCGAGATCGATGTGTTTTTTCAGCGCCTCCGGCACCCAGCCGGTGGCGACATCCAGCGCCAGCGCATCAAGATCGAGCGGCGCCATCGTCACCGCACTGACCGCATCCGGCTCGTTGCGCGCCAGGGACAGCAATTGCGACACCAGCCGCGACAGGCGTTCCAGCCGGGGATGGATACCCTGCAAGGTTTCGCGCATGCGCTGCGGGTCGGTTTCGCGCAACGCCACCTCGAACTGGGTTTTCAGCGCCGCCATCGGCGTTTTCAACTGGTGCGCGGCATCCGACACAAAACGGCTCTGCAGCGTCAGCACATGGTCCAGCCGTGACAGCAGTTCGTTGATCGACTGCAGCAGCGGACTGACTTCGCCCGGCACATTGTCCACGGCCACGGGGCTGCGATCGCGGTCCGATCGCGACGCCACCGCGCGCTGCAGGCGCTGCAGCGGCGACAGTCCGCGCACCACGCCGACCCAGACCACGATGCAGGCAATCAGGATCAGCAGCACTTGCGGCAACACCACGCTCAGCAGGATCTCGCGCGCGAGTTCGTTTCTTTTGATTTTGGTTTCGGCCACCCGCACCACCGCGCCGGCGCGACCCGAAGCCGCATCAGGCATCAACCGCAACTCGACGATGCGCACTTCTTCGCCGTCGAACACGCCGTCGTAAAAAGCCTCAGGGGTGCGCCGTTTTGCGGCATCGCCGGCGGCGGGCGCCAACGGTTCCCCGGCTATGCGCCGGCCATCGACGGTCGCCACTTCAAAATGGATGCGGTCCACCGGATCGATCAGCAACACCCGCCGCGCGTCCGGCGGCATGTCCAGCGTCAGCCCGCCATTGGCTCCGCGCAGGTGCAGCGACACTTCGCGCGCCACCTCGATCAGCGTGCGGTCATGGGCACGCTGCGAAAAATTCAGCGCCACCCAGTAACTGACCAGGGTATCGGCGGTCAGCAGCACGAACAAAGGCACCAGCAGCCAGGTCAGCAGCTGCGTGCGCAGCAGCGGGTGTTGAGTAACCTTATCCGCCTGCGCCATTCGGTTTTTCGATCAGGTAACACATGCCGCGCACCGTGGTAATCACCACACCCGAATCATCGATTTTTTTCCGCAGGCGATGGATGAACACCTCGACCGCATTGCTGGAAGACACATCCTCCCAGCCGTAGAGATGATCGATGATCTGCTGCTTGGTGACGACCTTGCCTTCGCGCAGCAGCAGCAGTTCGATCACCGCCAGCTCGCGCAGCGACAGTTCCATCGGCTGGTCATCGAGGTACAGACGGCGCCCCGCCATGTCCAGCCGCAGCCGGCCATGGACCAGGTCGGAACTGGCGCTGGCATGGGAGCGGCGGATCAGCGCACGCACACGCGCCTCGAGTTCGGACAAACGGAACGGTTTGGTCAGGTAATCGTCGGCACCGAGGTCGAGCCCGGTGACCCGATCCTCCACCGCGTCATTGACGGTCAGCATCAGCACCGGCACTGTCGAGCGCCGCGCGCGCAGACGCCGCAGCACCTCGAAACCATCGATCTGCGGCAGGCCGACGTCGAGCAGCACCAGATCATACTGGCTGGTCGCCAGCGCGCGGTCGGCCTCCTCGCCGGTGCGCGCACCGTCCACCGCATGTGCCGACTGCGTCAATGCCCGTGTAATCGCCTCGGCGAGCATCACATCGTCTTCGACCAGCAATATGCGCACAGAATCTCCGAAACAGCCCCATGCCGGACGGCATGAACGACAGGCCGTAATGTTACACGGCGCGCGCCCGGATTACCCCGGATTACTTATGGCCGACCTTGCGGAAATACGTCTTGCTGGCGACCTCGACCACGCTCATCCCGGCGGCGACATCGCGATTGCGTTCGCGGGCGATTTTTCCCGTATGTTTTTCCCGTAAGCATGGCTCGGTCATGACGACTACTCCTGATAACGGTCGGCGTGGGCCGAAGATTGCACAGCTTTACGCAAAATGCAGTGCCCGGTCCAAGCCATGCCGAATCATTCGACGTCATCCGCCGTTTTTTCGATCTCCCGGGGCTGCCCGCTCAAGCCTGGCGCCGCGTCAGCAGCGGCACGATGGCATCGACCGCAATCCGCGCCTTTTCGCGCAGGACTGCATCGTCATTGTTGGCGACCGGATGGCCGATGACGGCAAACGGATAATCCTTCAGGCCGTTCACGTCGCCCACCGCCTGCGCGGTGCGCGCAAAACGGTCGGTGATGATGGCCACGGCCGGGATACCGAGCCGTTCCGCTTCGATGGCGTCGTGCAGACTGCACGACGAGCAGCTGCCTCAGTCGCCGGTCGCGGCAAGGATCGCATCGGCCCCGCGCATCTCCATCAGCATGTCCGCCGGCACCGGCCGCGAGGCGTCTGGTTTGCGGCGGCGGATACATTCACGAATGCGGTATTCCTTGCGCAGGATTTCCTCGATGAAGTCGAACAGGCGTTCGGTGCCGATCTTCGCGTTGTCGATCATGCCGATCACCGCACCGTCGAGGGAGGCCAGCGGCGGCGCCATGCGCAGCGCATCACCCTGCGCTGACTGCCGTGGATCTAGGACTCTGAGGGTCATGGGGGGGTTCTCCGAGTAAGAGGTGAGGGGTGAGAGGTAAGTGGTAATTGGTAATTGGTTAGGGGTCACGCGCCGATTGGCATCGTGACCGCCAGCGATTTTTTGCCGTACCACGGCGGCAGGATCGCGCCAAAACCGCCTGCCGGCCCGCCGGCCGCGACCACCAGCAGGTCGTCGGGCGAACGCAGCGCGCAGTACACCTTGTCCTCGTCCTTGCGTCCCGCCACTGCGGCCTTGCCGACCCCGCGCCATTCGCCGCGCTTCACCCGCGCCTTCTCGAACACGTAGTCGCGGATGTTCTGCCGGGTCCAGCCCGCGGCGGCAAAAATCTCGCGATGCTGCTTCGGAATCACGAAGGCGTAGTTTCCTTCCCAGATGGAATAGGTGAGCATGTTGCTGCGCATCGCCGCCACGTAGGTATCGAGGATTTCCTTCGGATCATGCGTCCATTCATTCATGATCTGGTGCGGCGACTCCACCTGCAGCGCCGTCACCGCTGAGACGCCGGCCGGCACTCCGCGTTCGAGCGACAGCGGCGGCCACGGCGAGTCCTCCTCGTCTTCCGCCACGCAAAAGGTGAATTTGCCCGGATGCCCGAGGGTGGAACGGTCAAGCTGCCCGGGAATGCCGCCCAGCACGTTGAGCAGGATCAGGCGGATGCTGCGGCCGATGGTGGCATTGGCGCGGCTGGCATTGGCGAGCACGTTGTGCGTGGCATTCATGCCGATCGCGAGCCGCACCGGCCCGTTGACAATGATGAAGGGCGCGCTGCCTCCCGTGCTCGCCGTGCTGCCGTGCAGCGCGTACTCGGGCTGGCACATCGCCTTGACCGTGGCCACCACCACCGGCAGGTATTCCGGCAGACAGCCGGCCATCACCGCGGCAATGGCGACTTTTTCGGTGGTGATGCTGCGCCGTCGCACCGGCTCAGTGCCAATCACTGCGGCGGCATCAAGCTCTGCCACGGCGAGAAAACGTGCAACGGCGTCCTCGGTCGGCGGCACGATCGGCAGACCGTCGGTCCAGCCCTCGCGCTGGAACAGCTCGTTGGCCGCCATCGCATCGGCGACCTCGTGCACCGTGCTCGAAAATTCCGGAAGACTGCTCATGGCCATATTCTAAGGTCGCGCCGGCAAACGCTCAACGCGGCACAGCCGCCACCACTTCCGCCAGCAGATCCAGCGCCCCGGCTGCGAAGGCGTACATATTGGCAACACGGTCCGCGCTGCCGGTTTCCAGTGTGCGCGAAGATTCCGCCAGTCCCGCCACCGCAAAG
>JAYUYQ010000271.1:0-3848 GCA_043752435.1 Betaproteobacteria bacterium | reverse complement strand
TTTCGACGCCGGTCAGCGTCACGCCTTCTTTCTTGGCTTCGATGACGCCGGCGGCTTTGCCATCAACATAGAGCAGGTAATCGGCAAAGCCGTGACCGGGCAGCGGGAATTCACGAATCGCCACGCCACGCGCGGCGTGGATGTTGGCTGCGGACGCATCACAGACGTGCCAGCCTGCAAGCGCAAGCAAGGCATCGATCTTTTCCCGCGCTGCAGCTTCGATGGCCAACGACAATTCCCCTGGTGCTTTGTTGTTGATTTTGCTTCGATTGTAGCCGGTGATCTCCGCATCACCGGAAAAAAGTCACGTGCAATTCTAGATGCGCTGACCACGGCGTTCACTATGTGAAGTGACTTAGCACGCCCGTCATGAACACAGCGAATAAAACTATCTAAGTATATGATTTTATTAATATTTATACTAATCATGCGACCGGCAACTAATACCCTAAACCGAACCGCATGAAACCAACTCTTTATGTCGAGGCGCCAGCAAATCCATACGCAAGCGCAGCCAGCAACTCGAGCGCACGCTCCGGATCACCCCGCATCATGTCGCCCGCCAGACGTAACTGGCCCCGCTCATCCGTTTCTTCAGCAATCAGTTGCGCCAGTCGCTCACGTCCTGTTGCGTCTAGCAAGCGCGCCATGTCCTTGCCGAGCAGCTGCGCCCCGCCGATTTCATAATCGTATGGCGAACCACCGGCATCAGGGATTTCGCTGTGCAACCGTTCGTGATTCCCGGCATCCAGGTAGTTTCTGACGATCAATGCCAGGTCATGGGCATCCTTGCCGGGCTGCTGGAAACGGCGTTCCTTCCAGGCCACGAGTTTGAGTATCGCCAGCGCGGGCAACGATACGACCTGGACGCGCTCATTGGGCGGCAATATCACGGTGATACACGAGCCTTGCGCTTCCCTGAACCCGAACACCATCATGATGATGTCGCCTTCGGGCGGCCATGCGATGGATCGGTCGGGCTGCTCAATGGCGCCAAACGGCAGGATGTCGACTTCCAGATTGCCGCGAAACCGGAGTTTATGCAGCCCGCCCTTGGGCATCTCGGCAAAGTCGCCGGAGGCCAGTAACTTGTTTCTCAACCCAAGAAACTCGTCCCAGTTGCTGACCAGAAACGCGAGATCAACATCCGCCGTGGCGCGCTTGGTATCAATGCCATGCGCGGCCTGCAGCAGCAAATCTCGCGCCGTCGCTCCCGCCAGCAGGTAAGGTACATCACCGACAATCGCATTGATGCGACCGATCAACGCGCCCAGCAGCCGATCACCCTTCTGCGACAAGTCCAGCAAGGTGGCCATCGTAGACTTTCTGCGCGGTTTCGATGCAGCGGGCATCGCCGGTCGCCAGCAAATCGGCGTAGACCAGTACCGGCGGTGTCAGATCAGGATGATTCCAGGTGTATTCAAAAGTCCAGAAACGCTGGCGGATTTCGATATTGCCGTCGTCCGCTTTGCGCAAGCGATGCTCAATCATTAACTGCGGCGGTATATCCCGGCCATACAAAGTCACGATTTCCGGTTTGAGAAAATCCGTCAGGATCGCTCCCGCCGTCTCACCGCCAAGCATGACGGCGTATTTCCTGGCGTCGAGCGTTTTCCACCAGTCGAAGTTATCAGTTTTGTAACGCCCCAGCAGTGTGGTCTGGCGGAATGTGCCGGTGTAAAACTCCACCCACCGATCGAGCAGTTTGCGCCGCTGCACCAGTTGACGCTTTAGCTTGCGGCGGCGCGGCTTGACCACGAAACCTTGCTCAGTGAGTTCGCGCATGACCCAACCGACCGTGCCATTAGCCACGCCCGTACGTGCAGCCAGATCCCGATAGCCCAGATTGATCCACTGCGGGTTGCACAAGAGCGCAAAAATGACTTTGATGCCGGTGGGTTGCCATGCGCGGCCTGCGCGTGGCGCTTTCAATTCCGCACGTCGCTTTTTGCCATTGGCCCAAATCATAAAATTCGGCCCACGCAGCCAGGCATTGCCCGCTGCATCCGCGAATGCAATGCCTTGCTCCTTTAGCTGTTCAGCGACTGTTTGCGTGACGTAATCAGTAATCAGCAATGCGTTCAGACCCAGCGCTTTCATGCGCGCAACGACAGGCCCAACGGTCGTAGGAGTAATCCAGCGCTTGCACTCAGCGATATAGGCGTCGCCCGCTTGCCCGCCATAACCGATACGAACGAGCGCGTCCCCGCGATTTCCGCCGGCGCCGGGATATCGCTGTTCGACATGGGCAACCAAACCATGCCCGCGTAGGGTCTGCAGGCCGGCTTCGAGGACGTCCGTCTCAGTCAAATCAGTGGGGTAAGCATCTTCCATGCGTTAAACTGTACACTATTTATTTGTGTACATCAATGGTGTACATGATTATTAATGGTACATATTATTTGGTATAACTAATAACTACTTGTTAATAAAGTAAAAATTTACTATGTACACAATTAGATAATGTACATCATTGGTGTACATTTAAATTCAGGCAATCTATTGGGTAATAAAACAATCTGAGAGCCCCGATCAGAATAGGTAAATCAAATTGTTCCCAGTGGGAACAACACATCGTCAACCGCCACCCCGCCATTTCAGAAAGCTGATGAATCCGCTCTCAATTGCAGTCAACAGCTCTAGCGCCCTACCGCACCACGAACACAAACTTCCCGCGCAAGTGCCGCCCCTCACTCACCCGATGCGCAGCCGCGGCATCCGCCAGCACATAGGTGGTGATCTGCGGCAGCTTCACCGCGCCGGAGGTCACCAGTGAAACAATGCGATCCAGGTGGGCGCGCTTGCGGCTCGCGTCCGGCTTGAGTGATGCCATGTCGGCGTGGGGCGGTGTTGGTGCTGGGCCGTTGATGAAGGCCGCACGGCCGCCACGGCGCAATACCTTGAAGGAGTTTTTCGCGACTTCACCGCCCACGGTGTCAAACACGGCGTCGCAGTCCTTCACCACTTTTGTGAAATCTTCTTTGTTGTAATCAATCACCTGATCGGCGCCGAGGCTGCGCACATAGTCGGCGTTGGCCGCGCTGCAGGTGGTAATCACCCGCGCGCCCAGGTGTTTGGCCAGTTGCAGCCCGAAGCTAGCGACACCACCCGCCCCGCCCTGCACCAGCACGGTCTGGCCGGCCTTGACCTGGAGCGCGTTTTCAATCGAGACAATGGCGGTGAGCCCGACCAGCCCCAAAGCAGCCGCTTCGATGTGGCTGAGCTGCGCGGGCTTTTTGGTGACGATGGCGGCGTTGATCGCCACCTTCTCGGCATAACAACCTTCGTCGGCGCTCTCCACCACGCCGAATACGGCATCGCCAATTTTGAAATCGGTCACGCCGCGCCCGACTGCGCTGACGATGCCGGAGAAATCCCGCCCCGGGATGTGCGGAAAACGTTTTGTGGGTGCGTGGTAGCCCGAGCGTGTTTTCCAGTCGGCACCGTTGACGCTGGCCGCATGGATGTCCACCACGACTTGTCCGTCGCCGGCGACGGGATCGGGCTGCTCGCCGTATTGCAGGACTTCGGGGCCTCCGTTTTGCATGAAATAGACAGCTTTCATTTTTTTATTGCCCTGGTTGGGTTGCTGACGTAAAGCAGCGTTGTAGCATAGCCGGGGCGGCACAGCGCATTCGCCATTCGCGAATAGCGAATGCGGGCGTAATAATTTCGGCTAAACAATGGCTTGCGCCCCTCACCAGAGACCGCACCGCCGGGCAATCCTCCCCGGCGTGCGCTCACACGAAGGCCGCAATGGCCTCGATACGGCGCATCAGTACGGGCAGCCGGGAGCCGATGGACTCGCCCGGCATGATCAGGCCGGGCACCGCGTTGCGAAATTCCGT
>JAYUYQ010000270.1:0-3854 GCA_043752435.1 Betaproteobacteria bacterium | reverse complement strand
GTCTTTGTCATCACAATCGAAACGCGTCACGCGTAGTGCGCCCATTACGGCCACGGCCTCCTTGCTTTCGTCAGTAGCCATGACGCTGGTGCCGTCTTCGCGCGCGCTGGCGATGCGAGCGTTGCAGTGCGCGGCGATGGTGATCTTGCCGGCGACAGTTACGTTGGCTTTGAAACAGTACCAACCCTTGGGATTGGCAAGCCGAATGGTGCTCTTGCCCAGTACGTTAACCGCTGGCCGTACGAGTATCAGTGCCGGCTTATCCGTTATATTTTCGTCGCCGTTGTTATTCTTGCCGATGCCGAAGACCTTCACGCCTGGTGCAATAATCGTGCTCGGTACGGTGCCTTTTTTGAAGGGCGAGTCACCGCCCCAATCAGCGATACACTGATCGACGACATTCTGGTCTGTCGCAGCCATGGCGGACGCGGACCAAAGGAGCGTGGCGGTGAATGTCAAGACGTGGCGCATGTTCATTTTTTCTCCTGGCGACTTTTCGGCGGCAATCGCGAGATGGTTACTGTCGGGAAAGCCAATGTAGCATGCAGTCGGCATCCGCTTGCAGACTTCGCGTTGTGCACATTTAAAATCGTCAACGACGCGAGGGCGGTAGAAGCGGAGAATGCGGTGAAAGGCGAACAGGAGACCCGCATGATCTTTCAGCTTTCGACGCGCCTTCGTCTAGCTACACCTGCTTCGTCATTGATGACGCCACACGTGAAGCAGCCATTATCAATCCCGCACTCGGGCACGCAAGCCGGAAATTGGCCGAGTTGGCGCGCCACGGCCACACCGCTGGATCCTCGACACGCATGTGCAGGCCGACCATGAGACCGGCGCGAATGCGCTCAATACTGCGACCGGCGCATGATTGACGCATCGTGGATCGAAGCCGTTGGCGGCGGCGGTCTCATCGGCCTGGACAGCGGCGGATTAATGCTCTTCAGCGGCCGCATCGCCGGTATTTCCGGCATTTTTCATCGCGCAATTGAAGGCGATTCGGCCGGGTGGCGCTGGTCGCGGCTGGTGCCTTGAAACCGGAAGCGATTTTCTTCGTACTGGCGATACTTGTTAGCAGCTTCGCCCATCGATTGTGGCGAAAATAGCGCCGGTGCTGGTGTTTCATCTTTAGTGCTGGCGCGCCATCATCTTTTGCGACTCTCCATCCAACCAGCATGACGATGATGCAGTCACGCCTGACGTGCGCCGCCAACACTTCCAGGCAGGTTACAAATCAGCCACGATAGAAATACGGATTCAGCACACTCACCTCGGTGATGGTGTCCACAGGCAGGCCGTTGCGCGTGGCGACGCGGCGGATGGCTTCGGGGTTTGCCCCGTCGTAGATACAAAAAGTCTTGGTGCGCGCCGTGTTCACGTATGAGTGAAGCCATGTGACCCCATCTTCGGCATTGGTGGCGACCACGGTGCCGCAAACTTTGGCGCCGTCGTCATTCTGTGGAATGGATAAGCCTTGGGGAAAGGTGCGTTCGATCAAATAGCGTGGCATGAGAATCTCCTGTTTTGCGAATAGTCAGTTGGATCGGCGACGCCAACCCTGACGACAGCATACGAAAACGCGACCCCACGCGAATCGGTTGAACTACCCAAATTGCGCCCTGCCACTACCTATTTTGCGGAACAATTCCTAAACGCCGGGCAGCGGCAACTGCCTCGGTGCGCGATGTGGCCGCGAGCTTGGCGAGGATGGCGGCAAGATGGTGATCCACCGTTCGCAACGAGCGCGACAGTTGGTCGGCGATCTGGCTGTTTGGACAACCTTCCGCTACCAGCAGCAGCACCTGCATTTCACGTGCAGTGAGGCCGGCGGGGTTGTCGCGCGTGGCCTGGCGCCGGCCGCGCGGGATGCCGCGTAGTCCCTCTTTACGCATATGCGCTCGCAGCCAATCGGCAATAGGCCGCGCACCAAGGCGCTCAAAAATTTCCAGCGCTTCGTGTTGCGCGCCGCTGTCGCCGTCGATCAGTGCGCGGCCCTCCTCATACGGACAGCCGAGCGCTTTCCATGCGTCGGCGGCTGCGCGCCAGCGACCGGCAATCTGCAGTGCGTAGGGCTCGGCACAGCCGGGCGGTGCCACGCCTAGATCGCCGACACGCCATCGCCAATAGGCCATCTCGCCCAGAAACCAGGCATGCTGTTTTTGGTTCGCCAACCCAATAGCGGCCGAGGCCTCGCAGCATACGTTAGCGATGTCCCCTGCGAGCCATGCCCGTTCCGCGCGCAGACATCGCACCGGGGCCAAGCGTTGAAGCGTGCCACTGCGGGTGGCCAATTCAAGCGCCTCGTCGAGCGCTTCGTCCACACCCGGATCGCCGCGGCGAATACGCAACCGACACAAAGTGACGAGTGCGGCGACCCGGTTGGTGGAGCCGAACACGTCGCGTGCCAGCAACGCATTGGCTCGTCTGCCAGCGTCATCCCAGCGTCCCTGGTAAACGTCCAGCGATGCCTGCCAGGCCTCCATGTAACCGCACAGACGGTCGAGGTCGTGCGTGCGCGCGAAGGCGATGCCTTCGGTAAGGTAGCGTTCGGCGTTGGCGAACTGGAACACCTCGGCTGACCCGGAACCCAGCATCATGTAGGCGTCTGCAACGCCGGCACCGCCGTCGCTGAGCCCGCCAGCGATGCGCATACTGATGAGCACTTCTTCGCAGCCGCGTGGGTAATCGATAAATAGCAGCGCCGCGCCGACCGAATTGTGCGCAGCCGCCAGGGTTTCGTTGTCGTCAAATTCTTCAGCCAGTGCGATTGCCTTTTGCCCCCACACAACGGCCTCACGACAATCGCGATTGAGCATACGCAGATAGGCTTCGGTTTCGTAGGCTCGCGCCAGCTCTGGACCGGGCGGCAATTTCTCGGCGAGGGCAATAGCGCGCTGACTGGCGGCATCAGCATCTGCATTGCGCAGCGCCCGCACCAGCGGCATCGCGTGTGCGGCCAGCGACGCGCTTTGCAGGGCGAAGTCGCCGATCTTGCCGAATAACGATATCGCCTCTTCACGCGCTGGAATCGCTGCGGCCAGATCATTGAGTTCGAAGCAGTGGCGGGCATAGTCTTCCAGCAGCGCAGCGTGTTCGGCGTCGGACATTTGACCACTGAACGCCAACGCTGCCCGACAGTGTGCCGCCGCTTCCCGGCGCGCACCACGCGAGGCTGCTTCACGCGCCGCCTGCGGGGCCAGGCGCAGCACCGCAGTGTCGTCGCCCGCGTGATACGCATGGTGTACCAGGCGCGCCAAGGGCGGTGCCGCCGCACCTGGCCATGTCGATCCCGGCCCTGAAAGCGCCGCCAGCACGCGCGCATGCAGATCCCGCGCTGTTGGCGCAGCCAGCGACTCTTCCACCGCGACGCGCGCCAGTTCATGGCGGAAGCGCAAGGACTTTTCATCGGCGAGCAGCAGGCCGCCCGCTACGCATTCCTCAATGGCGGATACGGTCGCCGTGAGCACCGCGTCGATCAGCCGATTTTCGACCACGCGCGGAACGATAGCAGCCAGCCCCAGCACCTCGCGTGCGCCCGGCGACAATCGCGCTGCCCTCGCCAGTACCGCATCACGCACGGTGGCGGGAACCAGACCGGTGCGGTTCGACAGTACTTCGGTCACAAAAAATGGATTGCCACCGGTCGCGGCGTAGAGTCCGGCACCATCACGCTGCGCGCGGCTCGCCATCGCTTCGACCGCCGGCTGCGTGAGCCGCGACAATGCCAATCGGCTTACCTGCCGGGGCGGCAGCTCGCCCAGTACCGCGCGCAGCGGATGCACGGCATCTATCTCGTCGTCGCGGTAAGTCAGAATCAGCAATGCCGGTGCGTGGTGAATGCGTCTGCCCAAAAA
>JAYUYQ010000269.1:0-3860 GCA_043752435.1 Betaproteobacteria bacterium | reverse complement strand
CGGGTATTCAATTTCAGCGCCGGACCGGCGGTGTTGCCGGAACCGGTGTTGCAGCAGGCAGCGGCGGAAATGCTCGATTGGCACGGCAGCGGCATGTCGGTCATGGAAATGAGTCACCGCGGCAAGGAGTTCATCGAGATCCATGCCCAGGCCGAAGCCGATCTGCGCGAACTGATGAACATCCCGAAGAACTACAAGGTGTTGTTCCTGCAGGGCGGGGCCTCCGCGCAGTTCGCGGTGGTGCCAATGAACCTGCTGCGTGGCAAGACCAAGGCCGATTACATCAATACCGGGCAGTGGTCGAAAAAAGCCATCACCGACGCAAAAAAATACTGCAAGGTCAATGTTGCGGCGAGTTCCGAGGCTGACAACTACACCCACGCCCCGAAGCAGGCGCAGTGGCAGCTCGATCCGGACGCCGCCTATGTGCACGTCACCACCAACGAAACCATCGGTGGCGTCGAATTCCACTGGGTGCCGGATACCGGCAGTGTGCCGCTGGTTGCCGACATGTCCTCGCACATCCTGTCACGGCCGATGGATGTGTCGCGCTACGGGTTGATTTACGCCGGCGCGCAGAAAAACATCGGTCCAGCGGGCGTCACCATCATCATCGTGCGCGATGATTTGCTGGGGCAGGCGCTGCCGGTGACGCCGACGGTATTTGATTACAAGGTGCAGGCGGAAAACGACTCAATGTCGAATACGCCTTCGACTTACGGTATTTATGTTGCCGGACTGGTCTTCCAGTGGCTGAAACACCGCGGCGGCCTGGCGAAGATGGAGCAGATCAACCGCGCCAAGGCCGCGCTGCTCTACGATTATCTCGACCAGACCGAGTTTTATCATTCGCCGGTAGCGAAGGACGACCGTTCGCTGATGAACATTCCGTTCACGCTGCGCAGCGCCGATCTCGATAAGGCTTTTCTTCAGACCACCGAGGCTGCAGGGCTTATGCAGCTGAAAGGGCATCGTTCGGTCGGCGGCATGCGCGCGTCGATCTACAACGCAATGCCGATCGAGGGCGTGCAGGCGCTGCTGCAGTGCATGCGCGAATTCGAGCGCAAGCATGGTTGAATCTTTGAACGTGCCTAGCCAGTTGAAAATACTTACGCTGAACTCGATTGCGGGCGTCGGCCTGCAGCGTTTTCCGGCGGAGCGATATAAAGTCGGTAACGATGCGGCTGCGCCGGACGCGATCCTCGTGCGCTCGCATGACATGCATACGATGGATATTCCGGCCAGCGTCCGGGCCATCGGCCGCGCGGGCGCGGGCACCAACAACATTCCGGTCGACAAGATGAACCTGCGCGGCGCGCCGGTGTTCAACGCGCCCGGCGCCAACGCTAACGCGGTGAAGGAACTGGTCCTCGCCGCGCTGCTGATGGCGGCGCGCAACCTGCTGCCGGCGGCGCGTTTCGTCGATGGATTGCAGGGTGACGATAAAGCCCTGCACAAACTGGTCGAAGACGGCAAAAAACAGTTTGCCGGTCTGGAGTTGCCAGGCCGCACGCTGGGCGTGATCGGTCTCGGCAAGATCGGCAGCCTGGTGGCGGATGCCGCGATCAAGCTCGGCATGGACGTGCTGGGCTATGACCCGGAAATCACCGTTGATGCGGCTTGGAGTCTGCCGTCGCAGGTGCGCAAGGCGCATACCATCGAAGAAGTACTGAAAGCCGCGGACTTCATCACGCTGCATGTGCCGCTGGTGCCGGCGACGCGCAATCTGATTGATCCAAAACGCGTCGCTTTGCTGAAAAAGGGCACTGTATTGCTTAATTTCTCACGCGACGGGATCGTCGACAATGACGCCGTGCTCGAGGCGCTGGCTGCTAAACGCTTTCGTACTTACGTCTGCGATTTTCCCGCACAAAAACTCCTGGGCCATCCGCAGGTGGTGGCTTTGCCGCACCTTGGTGCATCGACGCGGGAGGCGGAGGACAATTGTGCGGTGATGGTTGCCGACCAGATCCGTGATTTCCTCGAACACGGCAACATCCGCAATGCGGTCAATTTCGCCGATGTGGTGATGCATCGCGAATCGGCCTGGCGCCTGGCGATTGCCAATGCCAACGTGCCGAACATGGTCGGGCAGATTTCCACGACTTTGGCCCGCGCCAGCCTCAACATCCACAACATGCTGAACAAGTCTCGCGGTGACTTGGCCTACACGCTGGTGGATGTCGATAGCGCAGTGCCGGATGCGGTGATTGCGGAACTGGCGGCGATCAAGGGCGTGCTCGCGGTAAGATATCTGCCAACGAGTTGAATGTGAAGGTGTTTTGAATCCAATCCCCGCCCATGGCTGATTCGCTGAAGGACATCCGCAGCAAGATAGATGCGCTGGACGAGCGCCTGGTGCAGCTGCTGTCGGCGCGTGCAAAGCTGGCGCAGCAGGCCTGGCATGCCAAGGGCAGTGCCGCAGCCTATAAACCCGAACGTGAAGCACAGGTACTGCGCCGCGTGCGCGAGCTGAACCAAGGACCGCTGTCGGGCGCTGCCTTGAGCCGGCTGTTCACCGAAATCATGTCGGTATGCCGCGCGCTTGAGGAACAAATGGCAGTGGCCTACCTGGGTCCCGAGGGCACCTTCAGTCAGGAAGCTGTGGTCAAACATTTTGGAGCGGCCACCGGGTCCCAGTCGCATACCACGATTGACGAAGTATTCCGTGCCGTCGAGACCGGTGCTGCGGGTTATGGTGTGGTGCCGGTGGAGAATTCGACCGAGGGCGCAGTGGGGCGCACGCTGGATCTGCTGCTGAATACCTCGGCGCACATCTGCGGCGAAGTGATGCTGCCGGTGCGGCAATGTTTGATGAGCGTGGCGTCGCGGCGCGACGGTATCAACAAGGTGTATTCGCATACTCAGAGCCTCGCGCAGTGCCAGCAGTGGCTGTCGCGCAACCTGCCTCAGGTCGAACGCATTGCGGTGGTCAGCAATGCCGAAGCGGCGAAGATGGCGAGCAAGGATCGGCGTTCAGCGGCGATCGCCAGCCGCACCGCGGCGGCGTTGTACGGGCTCAAGCTGCTGGCGCGCAATATTGAAGACGATCCGAAGAACACCACGCGTTTTGCGGTGATTGGTGCGGAAGAAGTATCACCATCGGGCCGCGACAAAACATCGCTGGTGCTGTCGACGCGCAACGCGCCGGGGGCAGTGCATGATCTGCTGACGCCGCTGGCAAAACACGGTGTCAGCATGACGCGGCTGGAGTCGCGTCCCGCGCGCACCGGTTTGTGGGAATACGTGTTTTACGTCGACATTGAGGGCCACCAGCAGGAGCCGCGTGTGGCGCGGGCGCTCACCGCGCTGGCGCGCAAGACTTCGTTCCTGAAAGTGTTGGGCTCCTATCCAGCGGCGCGCTAAGTCAGCCTGCCGTATTAATCCATAAGTATATGTTTTTATTGGTAAAATAGAATGAGTGTCTGCGACCTCGCGCCGGGTTATATCCGCGCCATTGCACCCTATGTGCCGGGCAAACCGACTGCCGAACTGGCCCGTGAACTGGGACTCGAAGAATCCGGCATCGTCAAGCTGGCGTCGAACGAAAATCCGCTGGGCGTCAGCCCGAAAGCGGCGCTGGCGATACGTGCCGTGCTTGATGGTCTGGCGCGATATCCCGACGGCAACGGGTTTGAGCTGAAGCAGGCTTTGTCGCGGCGCTACGACGTTGTGCCGGAAAATATCGTGCTCGGCAATGGCTCGAATGACGTGCTTGAACTGGCGGCACGTTCCTTCCTCACGCCGGGCCTGTCTGCGGTTTATTCACGACATGCTTTTGCGGTATATCCGCTGGCGGTGCAGGCGATGGGCGCCAAGGGTATCGAAGTACCGGCCAGCAATTTCGGCCATGACCTGCC
>JAYUYQ010000268.1:0-3883 GCA_043752435.1 Betaproteobacteria bacterium | reverse complement strand
GTATATACGTATATACAATAAATAGATGGACAAAGATCCAAAGAAAGAGCGCCGAAACATTGCAGTGCGCGGTCTTTCACTGGATCTTGCCGAACAACTCGACTGGGCCACAGCTCTGATCTGGGAAGACAGGCGCAAAGATTATGGAGAACGGCGTTACTGCGTGCTTGGCTTCATTGAAGATCGGTTGCATAGCGTTGTATTTACACCACGCAATGGTAAGCCCCGGGTGATCAGTCTGCGTAAGGCCAACAAGCGCGAGGTAAATCGATATGAAAAAAAAGTCAGCCAAATCTAAGAAAGCCTTCCGGAAGAATCCGGAATGGACAGCCGCAATGATTGCGGAGGCGCGTCCGGCTAAAGAGGTGTTGCCCAAGTTGTTTGGCGCCCGAACTGCGGCTGCCATGCTCAAACCACGAGGTCGTCCGAAGTCGGCGGATGCAAAGGTGGCGATCAGCCTTCGCTTGCGTCCGGAAACATTGGCGCGCTGGAAGGCCACCGGGCCGGGATGGCAAACACGTATGGCTGAAGTTCTGCGAGAATCGATGTAATTGCGGTTCCCACCACTTGGAGCAGGCGCTTCGCGCTGTTCAAGTGGGGTCTTGAATGGCGAAATACAAACGGCGCATCATTTTGATGCGCCGTTTGTTTTGAATAACCGTAGCGCTATTTCTTCTTCGCTGCCTTTTTCTTCACCGGCTTTTTAGCCGCCACTTTCTTCTTGGCAGGTTTCTTCGCGACCGCTATTGGTTTGGCTCCCGTTTTTATTCCTTTAGTCAGCACATCCCGTAACCATGCCCAAGCCGCCGGTGCCCAGGTCCGCTCATTCTTCGCGGCGATGTGACCGTCGTCGGCATAAACCCGCGCGACACGACCATCGGCCGGGCCCGACTCCAATAACAGGTACAGATTGCCGATCGGCGTCAGGTGGTCGATCTTGCCGTTGACCAGGTACATCGGCATGGTCAGCTTGTCGAGCAGGCCCTGGTCTTTCAGCGACCAGCGCAGGAATTCCTTGCGCTGTTCTTCTTCGGTGATTTCCTTCAGCGGCGGTCGCGTGCCGCGCGGGCCGAACCAGTTGGTGCGGGCGCGCTCATACGCGGCCTTGCGCCATTCGGCGCGTTCTTCCGCTTCGCCCCAGTAACCGGTGCCGCCGGGCGCGCAGGAGATGACACCCTTGATGCGGGCATCGTGCGCAGCGAGGCGGATCACCCACAGCCCGCCGCGGCTGACACCAAAGGCGCCGATGCGATTGCCGTCGATTTCGGGGCGTTTCTGCAATACATCCAGCGCGGCCTGCCAGGCGACTACCGATTCCGGCGCATGCGGGAAGGTGGTCTCCCCTGTACCCGGTGCATCGACGACCAGTGCGGCCATGCCCTGCGACAACGCGCCCTCGGCATATTTTTCGCGGTCTTCCTTGTACATGTCTGCCCCGCACATCACCAGCACCGCCGGCACCTTGTTAGATTTCGACGCGCCTTTGGGCAGGCGCAGGTAGCCGGTCGCTTTCATGCCGTTTTTGGTGACGGTGATGACTTCCGGTTTGTCGGGCAGCAGCGCCGCCGATTTGCGGTAGCAGCGCAGATAGTCCTCGTACGACTGCGCCTTGATCGGGCTCATGTCGGGCGGGCAGATCGACGAGCCCGACCAGTACGGCGACGGGAAACGCGCGAGGCTGTAATAACTTTTGGCCTGCACATAGGCCTGACGCGCGCCGGGTTTGTCTTTACGAGCAAGCAGGGCATCGCCCTTTTTTTCGTATTTCGCACCGACCGCGCTCCACACCGGCACCCAGTCTTCGTCCTCCGTGGTTTTGATTTTGGCGACGGTGTCGATCAGCAACTGCAGGTCGTCGATCAGGTTGAACCAGCGGCGGTAAAAACCGCCGATGCCGACAACGAACGGATCTTCATCGGCGCGCATCGGCAGTGATGCAAGGATGGCGGATTTGTCTTTGCTGTTTGCTGCAGTGGTTTTCATGTCTCCCCCGGAAAATTTTGTGTTGCGCGAGGCGCGTATTTTGGCGCACGGCCAAATTGGGCGCTACGCCACTGAAGGTAATATATAAATTATTGATTTTATTAATATATTCGTCAATTCCCGAAGACTGTACTGAAGGCTTCCCCGAGCGCGGCTGCTTGAGCCACAATGCAGCCTCATCTGGAGGAGGTGACATGAACGCAGTAGCAGGCAGGAACGCGCCGGCATTACGCTTGCGCGGCGCAGTGGCATTGATGGTGGTGTGTGCAGTGGGCTCATGGTTGCAGGCTGCGCCGGTGAAGGCCGCTTATCCCGAACGTCCGATGCGCATCATCGTGCCGTTCCCGCCGGGCGGGGCATCGGACGTCATTGCCCGCATGTTCGCCGAGAAATTCACTCAAAGCTGGGGCGTCACTGCGGTGGTTGATAACCGCACCGGCGCCACCGGCATCATCGGCACCGATATCGTCGCCAAAGCCACGCCGGATGGTTATACGCTGGGCATGGTCGCCCTCAGTTTTGCGATCAACCCGGCGATCCACAAGCTGCCCTACGATTCGGATCGCGATTTCACCTTTGTCACCATCGCCGCGTCCAATCCGCTGATGCTGGTGGCGAGCAACCAGTTCCAGGTGAAGTCGGTGAAAGAACTGATCGATCTGGCCAAGGCCAAGCCCGACAGCGTGAGTTTCGCTTCCAGCGGCACCGGCAGTTCGCCGCACATGAGCGCGGAACTGTTCAAGCTGATGACCGGCGTCAAAATGCTCCATGTGCCGTATAAGGGCAGCACTGCGGCGCATCCCGACCTGATCGGTGGCCGCGTCAACATCATGTTTGATACGGTGATCGCGACGCTGCCGCATATCAAGGCCGGCAGGATGCGGCCTCTGGGTGTGACGTCAAAAGTGCGTTCGGCAGAATTTCCGGATGTGCCGCCCGTTGCCGATGCCGTGCCCGGTTATGAATCGACGTCCTGGGTTGTGCTGATGGGGCCGGCGAAAATCCCGGCCCCGGCGGTTGAGAAGCTGAACAAGGAATCGGTGCGCATCCTTGCCCAGCCCGACATCAAGGAACGGCTCGCCCGTCTGGGTTCGGTGCCGGTGGGCAACAACCCGACGGAGGCGCGCGCGTTCATTCGCGCCGAATTGGAGAAGTGGACCAAAACGGTCAAAGCCGCGGGCATCACCAGCGAGAAATAGGACGACGCCTTGAAGCGCGGCGTGGCTAAAGCGGGACGACGCCTAGAATCGCGGCGTGGCAAAAGCGGGACGACGCCGTGAATCGCGGCGGGGCGCAAACGATGCCATCAAGCGCACCGCTCATGAATTGTCATGGAGGAGGTTGCAATGAGATCAACCGTAGCTGGTTTGCTGTTGTTGCTGGTTAGTATCACGCTCCACGCGGCCTATCCCGAGCGGCCGATCCGCATGATCGTGCCCCAGGCCGTCGGTGCTTCGACCGACAACGTCGCGCGCATCGTGGCGGTCGAATTGGCGCGAGAACTCGGCCAACAGGTCGTCGTCGACAACCGTCCCGGTGGCGCGTTGCAACTGGGCATGGAACTCACGGCCAAGGCGACACCGGATGGCTACACCATCGGTTACGCCCCGATCGGGGCGCTGGCCATTGGTCCGCATCTGGTGGCCAAGCCGACGGTCGATGCGATGCGCGAACTGGCGCCGGTCGGCCAGACCATCACCGGGCACATGATGCTGCTCGCCGCGCCGAAGTCGCCGTTTCGTTCGGTGCGCGAGGTCATCGATTTCGCAAAGCAAAATCCCGGCAAACTGTTCAATGCCTCTTCCAGTAACGGCTCGCCGGGACACATCGGCTTTGAACTACTGAAGACCATGACCGGCGTGCAGATCGTGCATGTGCCGTACAAGGGCGGGCCCGCGGC
>JAYUYQ010000267.1:0-3898 GCA_043752435.1 Betaproteobacteria bacterium | reverse complement strand
GCCGGAGAAAAACTATTCTTCTTCACCGGTATCGACGATGGTTTCCATGCCGACCAGTCGCTCGCCATCATCGAGATTGATCAGCCGCACGCCCTGTGTCGAACGTCCCTGCTCACGCACTTCGGACACGCGGGTGCGAATCAGTACGCCGCCGCTGGCAATCAGCATGATCTCGTCTTCCTTGGTCACCAGCTGCGCACCGACCAGTTTGCCGTTGCGGTCACTGGCCTGAATTGCGATCATGCCCTGCGTGCCGCGGCCGTGACGCGTGTATTCGGAAACCGGGGTGCGTTTGCCATAACCGTTCTCGGTCGCGGTCAGCACCGACTGGGTTTCTTCGCCCGCCGTCAGCAGCGAGATAACCTTTTGTTTTGCTTGAAGTTTCATGCCGCGCACCCCTGCCGCCGCACGCCCCATCACGCGCACTTCCTCCTCATTGAAGCGTACCGCCTTGCCAGCATCGGAGAACAGCATGATGTCCTGCTTGCCGTCGGTCACGGCAACACCGATCAGGTAATCGCCGTCGTCGAGATTGACCGCAATGATGCCCTTGGCCATCGGCCGTGAAAACGCCGACAGCGCGGTTTTTTTCACTGTGCCGGTGGACGTCGCCATGAACACAAAATGGTTATCGTCAAATTCTTTTACCGGCAGGATCGCGGTGATTTTTTCGTGTTCCATCAACGGCACGAGGTTGACGATCGGCTTGCCGCGCGAAGCACGGCTGCCCTGCGGCACGGCATAAACCTTGATCCAATACACCCGGCCGCGATTGGAGAAACACAGAATGTAATCGTGGGTGTTGGCGATGAACAGCTTCTCGACAAAATCATCGTCCTTGGTCGTCGTCGCCTGTTTGCCGCGGCCGCCGCGTTTTTGCGCGCGGTAATCCGCCACCGGCTGCGATTTCATGTAGCCGCCGTGCGACAGCGTCACCACGACGTCTTCCGGCTGGATCAGGTCTTCGGTATTCAGGTCCTGGGTACTGGTGACGATTTCGCTGCGGCGCTCGTCGGCGTAGAGCTTTCTGACGTCGGTCAGTTCCTGCGTGATGATCTTGGTCACCCGACCCGGCTTGTCGAGGATGTCCAGCAGATCGGTGATCTTGTCCATCGTCTCACGGTATTCTGCAACGATCTTGTCCTGCTCCAGCGCGGTCAGGCGCTGCAGACGCAGTTCGAGGATCTGCTGGGCCTGGGCATCCGACAGCCGGTAGCCCTTTTTCTGCAGGCCGAACTCTGTGGACAGTGCTTCAGGCCGGTACGATGCGCCTTCTGTGGCACGCTCGAGCAGCTCCTCGACCAGCTTGGAACGCCAGAACCGCGCCATCAGTTCGCGTTTGGCGTCCGCCGGTGTCGGCGCCGCCTTGATCAGCGCAATGACTTCATCGACATTCGACAGCGCCACCGCGAGACCCTCGAGCAGGTGGCCGCGTTCGCGCGCCTTGCGCAGTTCGAACACCGTGCGGCGGGTCACCACCTCGCGGCGATGGCGCAGGAAGGCTTCGAGGAACTGTTTCAGGTTGAGCACGCGCGGCTGGCCATCGACCAGCGCGACCATGTTCATGCCGAAACTCTCCTGCATCTGCGTGTTTTTCCACAGATTGTTCAGGACGATTTCCGGCACTTCGCCGCGTTTCAGCTCAATGACAGCCCGCATGCCGGACTTGTCGGACTCGTCACGGATATCGGAGATGCCTTCCAATCGCTTCTCGCGCACCAGCTCGCCGATTTTCATCAGCAGGTTGGCCTTGTTGACCTGGTACGGCAGCTCGTCGATGATGATCGCCACGCGCCCGCCCTTTTCCGCCTCTTCGAAATGGGTGCGGGCGCGCATGATCACGCGGCCTCGACCGGTGCGATAACCGTCGCGCACACCGGATACGCCATAGATGATGCCTGCGGTCGGGAAATCCGGCGCCGGCACGATCTCGATCAGTTCGTCGATGGTGATTTCAGGTTTTTTCAGCAGCGCCTGGCAAGCATCGACCACTTCGCCGAGGTTATGCGGCGGGATGTTGGTGGCCATGCCCACCGCGATGCCCGAGGACCCGTTGACCAGCAGGTTCGGCACCTTGGTCGGCAGCGTGACCGGCTCTTTTTCCTTGCCGTCATAGTTGTCGACGAAATCGACGGTGTCCATGTCGATGTCGGCGAGCATGTCCGAGGTGATTTTTTCGAGCCGGCACTCGGTGTAACGATAAGCCGCAGCGGAATCGCCGTCGACCGAACCGAAGTTGCCCTGCCCGTCGACCAGCATGTAGCGCATTGAAAAATTCTGCGCCATGCGCACCAGCGCTTCATACGTCGCGCTGTCGCCATGCGGATGGTATTTACCGAGCACATCACCGACAACGCGGGCACATTTGACGTAGGGACGGTTCCACACGGTGTTGGACTCGTGCATGGCGAACAGGATTCGGCGATGCACGGGCTTGAGGCCATCGCGCACATCAGGCAGCGCGCGCCCGACAATCACGCTCATGGCGTAGTCCAGATATGATCGGCGCATCTCCTCTTCGAGGCTGATGTTCAGTGTTTCTTTGGCAAATTGTTCCATGGATTCCGGGGCTTGTTTTTATGGTCAGCAGGCTAATTGCGGCGCTGCTGTGACGCTGTTTTAGGTATTGTTACAAAGCGCGGAATTCTAACATGCTGCAATGCGAGTAACACCCCGCGGGGAACCCCCGCTCAGCTCAATATCAACGCAACAATCGCCGCATGGACTGCCTCTGAGTACGCTGCCTGGCGCCCGGTCGGGACGGCACCCCGGCTTCGCCAATTCTTTGTCAAACACCAGGCTTTGAGAGAATTTTGCGTCCGCAATCCGCCCCATACCCATGTTCCACAAAGTGAAATACATCCTTTGCGGCCAAGGCTTAAGAACCACAGTTCTATGCTTTTTTTTTAAAAAACATGCTAGTATTCAATTCAAGGTTTACTCAGATATCGGGGATGTGGTATCTAGTGGCCTCGGGGAGCTCCAAATTTCCATTTTTACCGGCTATCCGGCACGTCCCTACTTTTCGCAAAACAGGAGGATCAAAAACATGCGTTCAGCACTCAGAATTACGTTAGCAAGCGCCATTATTGCAGCCGCGCTTGCCCCCGCCCTCGCTTCGGCGCAGGCCAAAGACGGCTATTTGACCGATACCGCGGGTGGTGTCGTCAAAGCCCCCGGCGCCGGCGTTTGCGTCCGCACCAGCCAATGGACCCCGGCTCTGGCCATCGCGGAATGCGATCCGGATCTGGTGAAAAAACCGGCACCGCAAAAAGCAGCGCCACAAAAAGCAGCGCCGCAAAAAGCAGCACCGCAAAAAGCAGCACCGAAGCCGAAACCTCCGGAGCCGCTCAATATCGAAGAGAAAATTGAGCTGCAAGGTATGGAGTTCAACAAGGCTGAAATGACCGCCGGCAACAAGGAAGATCTCGACAAGTTCCTTGGCGTCCTTGGCAAAGCCAATAAACAGCGCGGCCCTGTGCAATATGGTGCAGTCATCGTTACCGGCCACACTGATCGCATCGGCAGCATGAAATACAACATGAAGCTGTCCGAGAAGCGCGCGATCACGGTGAAGGACTACATCGTCTCTAAGGGCATCGACCAGAAGCTGATTTTCTGGGAAGGCAAGGGCCCCAAACAGCCGATTCCGGTCACCAAGTTCTGCGACAACAAGATGAAGCGCAAGCAACTCATCGAATGTCTGGCGCCGAATCGCCGTGTCACCGTGGAAGTGGTTGGCCGTGCCGATAACCTGGCGAAGCCGAAAGCAGCGCCGCAAGCCGCCAAACCGCAAGGTGCCAAACCGGCAGCCAAGCCGTAAGCAACAGCACTGTAAAAAAGCCCTGCTTCGGCAGGGCTTTTTTTTTGCAATACTGCAATACAATCGGCTCTTCGC
>JAYUYQ010000266.1:0-3969 GCA_043752435.1 Betaproteobacteria bacterium | reverse complement strand
CGTCCTCATCGGACACCACCAGGAAATCGCGGTTTTTGATCTTGAACGGAATGCGCAGTGCGGTATGGGTCGGCCACGGAAACGGCGGACTCCAGTCGAGGCCGGAGACGAACTTCGGTTTGGCCATGTCGTCGATGTCGAGAATGACAAAGCCGCCGTGCCAGTAGCTGGTGTAGAGCCGGTTGCCGTAACGCAGCGGGTGGTGACATTTGTGCGCGGAACCACGCCAGGTCGCCTTCTCGCCGCCGGCCGTATGCTGCCCGGGCATCCACCAGCGCCCGACTTCCTGCGGCTTCGCCGGATCCTTGAGGTCGAGGATCATCACGATATTGCCGAGGTAACCGTCCATGGTCGGTGAGATGTAGGCATAGCGGCCGTCGAAATCGAAGCGGTGCACGCCGCGCGCGTAATCGACGCCGGGCTTGTCGTCGGTCTGCCACAGCGTGATCAGCTTGGGCTTGGCCGGATTGGATACATCGTAAATCCCGAGGCCGCCGTGAAAATCATCCGGCGGCGTCTCACCTTTCGCATTTTTCGCTGACAGCACTTCACGGTTGGTCAGCATGATGTCGCCGGACACCCGCACCTTGTGCGAGTGCGTGCCCTTGGGCATGTTGATTTCCGCCAGGAACTTCGGATGTTTCGGATCCTTGACGTCGAATATCAGCGTGCCGTGTGGATTGCGCATATTGCCGACGTAGGCAATGTTGCGTTCAACCACGACCTGGCCACCACCGGCGCAATCGGTAAACGACAGCGGCTGCATGCCGGCGCTGCAGTTGTGCTGGTGCCCGTCACTGCCGCCGGCGCGGATGTCGACGTAGGCCACTTCACGGATGCCCTTGGACTTGCTCATCTCTGCGTTTTCCTGTGTTTGTGTTATTCGATTTCGATTTTGGCGGCCTTGATGACCTTGGCCCATTTGTCGTGTTCGCTGCGGATGAACCGTGCAAATTCCTCGGGTTTGTCACCCACCGGCACCGTGGCCAGACTCAGCAGCCGATCCTTGACCTCCGGGATGGCCAGGGATTTGACGAGCTCTTTGTTCAGGCGGTCAATGATGACCTTGTTAGTACCCGCGGGTGCCAGCCAGCCGAACCAGCCGATGACTTCGAATCCTGGATATCCCGATTCCGCAACGGTCGGCAGATCCGGCGCCACCGGCGAGCGCTGGGCGCTGGTGATCGCCAGCGCGCGCACCCTGCCGGCTTTGATCTGCGGCGTTGCGGCGAGCGCGATGCTGAACAGCGCCTGCACCTGTCCGGCAACGGTGTCCTGCAGGGCAGGACCGCCGCCCTTGTACGGCACGTGCACGAACTGCGTGCCCGAGATCATACGAAACAGTTCCAGCGCCAGGTGTCCCGAAGTGCCGTTGCCGGCGGAGGCAAAGGTGAAGCCACCCTGCCTGGCCTTGACCGCAGTCACCAGTTCCTGCACCGACTTTACCGGCACGGAAGGGTGCACAACGAGGATGTTGGGCACAGTAATGCCCAGCGTGATCGGGGCAAAATCCTTGATCGGGTGGTAGGGCACCTTGCGGTAGAGACTGGGATTGATCGCCACACCGGCGGCAACCAGCACAAAGGTATAGCCGTCGGGCACGGCCCGTGCCGTGGTTTCGTAGGCAATTCCGCCATTGGCACCGGGCCGGTTGTCGATGACGACGGTCTGCCCCAGGGCCATGTTGAGATGGGGGCTGACCAGGCGCGCCAGTGTATCCGCCGGTCCTCCTGGCGGCACCGCCACCAGCATGCGCACCGGCTTGTCCGGATAAACCGCCTGCGCGACACCGCAGACCGTCAGCAGGCAAGCCGTGGCCGCACTGATAATCCTGTTCATGGTTAATCCCCTCCTTGTTTTATTTTTTTTAATACGTCCTTATGCCGCCAAAGCACGATTCTCCGGAACCTTCATGAACGATTCCATCGCATGCCAGAACTTGTGACGGTTTACCCCCAGCGTCGCCGCGTGGGCAAGCCCCGACACAAACACAAACTGCTTGTCCTTGCTCGGCAGCCTGCCAAAGAAGTTCACCAGGTCCGGCTCGGCGGCAATGCCATCGTATTCGCCGCGGATGATGCATACCGGGCAGGTGATTTTCAGCGGATCAATTACCGGCAGATGCGCGCACATATCGAGATAGGTTCCGGTCGGCACCGAATCGCCCAATGGCAGTTCGGCATCAGCCAGCGCGTCGGCAGCAATCATTTCGGAAGTGCCCGGCTTGTCGCGGGTGAACATGCTGTGGATGAAGGCGCGATCCACCTTGCGCCGCGGGCTGGCGCGATACTCCTCGACTTTTTCGCGGCGTTTGGCCAGTGTCGGCGAACCTTCACCGGTGTAGACCAACGCCGATACCATCAGCCGTTTGATGCGGCCCGGATTCTGCTGAGCATACAGCGCAGCGCGCAGCGCCCCCGACGAACCGCCATACATGTATATCTCGCGCGCGCCGGTTTCGCGCTCGACGATCTGCATCGCCACGGCCAGATCCTGCGCGCCGGATGCAATGTTGGAATTGCTCTCGGTGCGGTCCGAGCGGCCATAGCCTTCGTGGTCCACCGTCCACACGTCGTAACCCAGTACGGCAAAGTGATCCATCAGTGAATAATCATCGCGCCCCGGCACCTTGAGGTCGAAACTCGAACGGCTCGACGCCGACGAACCGTGCACCAAAAACAGAACCGGTGCGCCTTTCGCCGCAGTCGCAGCGCGCTTGCGATAAACATACAGTTTGACGCTGCCCCGTTTTTCGCTACCTTTTTGCGCCCAGTATTCGGCGCTGGTGATTGTTGATTGCGTTGCAGCCATGTCCTGCTCCACGAATTGAAATGAGCCGGGATTATCGCACCGCAGGCCGACATGGCCCATTGCAGTCCGAATGCTGGCCACAGAGTGAAATCAGCGGGATAAAAGTCAGGGTGTAAACTTTCGCCAGTCACCGCTCCGGAGCGCCACATGACCGCAACCCCATCCAAGATCATCAGCCTCGCCGCACTAGCGCGGCGCATACCCGACGGCACTGCACTGGGGCTCGGCGGAGTGTTCCTGCACCGCGGCCCTTTCGCACTGGTGCGCGAACTGGTGCGCCAGCATCGCAAAAATCTTGAAATCATCAAACCCTCACCTGGTTACGACCTTGACCTCCTGTGCCGCGCCGGCGCTGTCGCCAAAGTGCGCGCCGGCATCGTCGCGATGGAAGGCAATTTCGGCATGGCGCGTTGGTACCGCAAAGCCATCGAGTGCAAGGAGGCCCGCCTCGAAGAACATGCCTGAATGACCCTGGTCGCGGGGCTGCGTGCAGCCTCCTACGGAATTCCCTTCCAGCCGGTTGCCGGTGTCCACGGCAGCGAACTCGCACGTGTTAACAACTGGCAGACGCTGCGCGACCCGTATGGCTCGGGCAAGGATGTGTATGTCATTCCAGCGGTGCAGCCGGACATCGCGGTGATCCACGCCGCCGAGGTTGATGCTGACGGCAACGCACGCATCTACGGCTCACCGTTCTGGGATCACCCGCTGACCCGCGCGGCGAAACGCGTGCTGGTCACCGCAGAAAAACTGGTAACCACCGACCGGTTGCGCGAACAACCGGAGTTGACCCTGGTCCCTGGATTCATGGTCGAGGCCGTCGCCATCACGCCGCAGGGCGCTTGGCCCGGCTCCATGCATCCGTATTACGACATCGATTATCCGGCGGTGGAGCGTTACATGCAGGATGCGGATGGTGTGCTGGAAAGCCATCTCGCCGCAGCGCCGGAAGCCGTCGCGGTCGGCTGAACACGTGCCTATCGTCCGCAGCTTTGCCCCCATCGCCGACGTCTCGGCGCGCGTACTGATCCTCGGCAGCATGCCCGGCATCGAATCGCTGCACGCGAAGCAGTATTACGCACATCCGCGCAACGCTTTCTGGCGTGTCATGGGTGAACTCGTCGGCGCATCGCCCGACATGACCTATGCCGCGCGCAC
>JAYUYQ010000265.1:0-4004 GCA_043752435.1 Betaproteobacteria bacterium | reverse complement strand
AGGAATACGTCGACTCGATCCAGGATGCGGTGCAATGGCTGGGTTTTGACTGGGGCCCGAACCTGTATTTCGCCAGTGACTATTTCGACTTCATGTATGAAGCGGCGGAATACCTGATCACCGCGGGCCACGCCTATGTGGATGAACAAAGCGCGGAGGAAATGCGCGCCAACCGCGGCACGCTGACCCAGCCCGGCCGTCCCGGACCATGGCGCGACCGCCCGACCGCGGAATCCCTCGCGCGTTTGCGCGAAATGCGCGCCGGCCAGCATGCCGAAGGCAGCATGGTGCTGCGCGCGAAAATCGACATCGCCTCGCCCAACATCAACCTGCGCGACCCGACCATCTACCGCATCCGCAAGGCCACGCACCACCGCACCGGTGACGCCTGGTGCATTTACCCGATGTACACCTATGCGCATCCGCTGGAAGATGCACTGGAGCAGATCACGCATTCGATCTGCACGCTGGAGTTCGAGGACCAGCGGCCGTTTTACGACTGGTTGCTCGGCAAACTCGCCGACGGCGGCCTGCTGGCGCGGCCCTTACCGCAACAGATCGAATTCGCGCGGCTCAACCTGACTTATGTCGTGCTGTCCAAACGCAAGCTGATCCAGCTGGTCGACGAAAAACACGTCACCGGCTGGGATGATCCACGTTTGCCCACCCTCGTCGGTGCGCGCCGCCGCGGTTATACGCCGGAAGGTTTCCGCCGCTTCGCAGAGCGCATCGGCGTCTCCAAAGCCGATTCGTGGATTGATTATTCGGTGCTCGAAGACTGCATGCGAGAACACCTGAATGAAGTCGCCGAACGCCGCATCGCCGTGCTCAACCCGGTCAAGCTGATCATCAGCAATTATCCCGAAGGTCAGCAGGAAGACTGTTTGGCTCCCAATCATCCGCAACAGCCGGAACTGGGCAAACGCGTGGTGCCACTGACGCGCGAACTGTGGATCGAGCGCGAAGACTTCATGGAAACGCCGTCAAAGGGATTTTTCCGCCTTTTCCCCGGCAACAGCGTGCGCCTGCGTTATGGTTATGTCGTCAAATGCACCGGCTGTGACAAAGATGACGCTGGCAATATCAGCGCGATTCATTGCGAATATCTGCCCGAAACCAAATCCGGCACACCGGGCGCCGAAACCGTGAAAGTCAAAGGCAATATCCACTGGGTCAGCACGGCGCACGCCAGCGCCACCGAAGTCCGGCTCTATGACCGGCTGTTCCGCGAAGCGCATCCGGGCGCAGGTGACCGCGACTTCCTGCTCGATCTCAATCCCGATTCGCAAAAAACCGTGACTGCGCAACTGGAGCCGGCGCTGCGCGACGCGTTGCCGGGCGCGCGTTTCCAGTTCGAACGCCACGGTTATTTCATTGCCGACAGCCGTGACTCCCGACCGCAGGCACCGGTGTTCAATCGCGCGGTCACGCTGCGCGATTCGTGGGTTAAATAGAAAATTCATCGGAGGATTTCCGGCATGAGCACAAGCACCCGAACCGCAATCATCACCGGCGCCGGCAGCGGCATCGGCAAAGCCACCGCGCTGGCGTTTTTGAAAGACGGCTGGAATGTGGCGCTGGTCGGCCGTCGGCAGAATGTGCTGGAGGAAGCCCTCGCCGAAGCCGGCGCTGACGCCGCGCGCGGCATCGCGGTGCCGGCTGACGTTTCCGATCCGCAGTCGGTGGCCGCGTTAATCGATGCCGTAAAAAAACGTTACGGTCGCGTCGATGTACTGTTCAACAACGCCGGACTGAATGCGCCGGGTGTGCCGTTTGAAGATCTGCCCTACGAAAAATGGAAAGCCGTGGTCGATACCAACCTGAGCGGATCATTCCTCTGCGCACAAGCCGCCTTCCGCGTGATGAAAGAACAGACGCCGCAGGGCGGACGCATCATCAACAACGGATCGATTTCGGCTCATGCACCGCGTCCGGATTCAGCACCCTACACGGCATCCAAACACGGCGTCTCGGGTCTCACCCGGACCATGGCGCTCGACGGCCGCAAATATGGCATTGCCTGCTGTCAGGTGGATGTCGGCAATGCAATGACTGAACTCGCGGCACGCATGGCAAAGGGTGTCAAGCAGGCGGATGGCGCAATCAAACCCGAACCGATGATCGACGTCAGTGATGTCGCGCGCTCCGTGCTGTTCATGGCCAGCCAGCCGCCGGGCGTGAACATTTACCACCTGATGGTGATGGCGACCAACATGCCCTACGCCGGGCGGGGCTGAATAAAAACGAAAAAAACGGCCGGATTCGGCCGCTGTAGATAAGTCACAAAAATATCAATAAAATCAGATAGTTATAGAAATCTACGCTTTCAGCGGCTTGAACCGCAGGCGCTTGGGCTTGGCGCCCTCTTCACCCAGTCGTTTGCGTTTATCTGCTTCGTATTCCTGGTAGTTGCCGGAGAAAAACACCGCCTGCGAATCGCCCTCGAAGGCGAGGATGTGCGTGGCGATGCGATCAAGGAACCAGCGGTCGTGCGAAATCACCAGCACGCAGCCGGCGAATTCGAGCAAGGCATCTTCCAGCGCACGCAGCGTTTCGACGTCGATGTCGTTGGACGGTTCGTCGAGCAGCAAGACGTTGGCGCCCGTGAGCAGCGTATGCGCCAGATGCAGCCGGCCGCGTTCACCGCCGGACAGCGTGCCGACTTTTTTCTGCTGGTCCTGACCCTTGAAATTAAAACGGCCGAGATAGGCACGCGACGGCATCTCAAATTTGCCGACGTTGATGATGTCGAGACCGCCGGAAATCGCCTCCCACGCGGTCTTGTCGTCGGGCAATGATTCGCGCGACTGGTCGACCATCGCCAGTTTCACCGTCGAGCCGATGACGATCTCGCCAGAGTCCGGCGTTTCCTTGCCGAAAATCATGCGGAAGATGGTCGATTTACCCGCGCCATTGGGGCCGATGATGCCGACGATCGCGCCCGGCGGAATCGCGAACGACAGTTTGTCGATCAACAACCGGTCGCCGTAACCTTTGGAAACGTCCTTGAACTCGATCACGCTGTCGCCGAGGCGGTCGGCGACAGGAATAAAAATCTCTTGTGTCTCGGCGCGCTTCTGGTAATCGAAGGACGACAGTTCTTCAAAACGTGCAATCCGCGCTTTTGATTTCGCCTGACGTCCCTTCGGATTCTGCCGCACCCAGTCGAGTTCCTTTTTCAGCGCCTTCTGCCGCGCTGATTCGGTCGCTTCTTCCTTCTGCAGCCGGTCCTGCTTCTGTTCCAGCCACGAACTGTAGTTGCCTTTCCACGGAATGCCGGAGCCGCGGTCGAGCTCAAGTATCCATTCCGCCGCATTGTCGAGGAAATAACGATCATGGGTCACCGCGACCACGGTGCCCGGGAAGCGGAAAAGAAACTGTTCCAGCCAATCCACGCTTTCGGCATCCAGATGATTGGTCGGCTCATCCAGCAATAACATGTCCGGCTTGGACAGCAGCAGCCGGCACAGTGCGACGCGGCGTTTTTCGCCGCCCGACAGCTTGTCGATTTTTGCATCCCACGGCGGCAGGCGCAGCGCGTCGGCAGCGATTTCGAGTTGGTGCCCGGTGTCGGAACCGGCATTCGACAGCAAAGCCTCGTATTTCGCCTGCTCGGCAGCGAGCTTGTCGAAATCAGCATCGGGCTCGGCATACGCGGCGTAAATTTCGTCGAGCTTCTTCTGCGCGTTGAATACCTCGCCCAGTCCCTCTTCCACCGCTTCGCGCACGGTCTGCTCGGGATTCAGATGCGGTTCCTGCTCCAGGAAACCGATATTCAGATTCGGCATCGGCGTCGCTTCGCCGTCAAACTCGGTATCAACACCGGCCATGATCTTCAACAGGCTGGACTTGCCCGAACCATTGACGCCGAGCACGCCGATCTTGGCGCCGGGGAAAAACGATAGCGAGATGTTTTTGAGAATGACGCGTTTGGGGGGCACGATCTTGCCCACCCGGTTCATCGTAAATACGTACTGGGCCATGTTGCGGAGTTCCGGAAAAAG
>JAYUYQ010000264.1:0-4024 GCA_043752435.1 Betaproteobacteria bacterium | reverse complement strand
TGGGGCTGTAGCCGGTCCCAAGGGTATGGCTGTTCGCCATTTAAAGTGGTACGTGAGCTGGGTTCAAAACGTCGTGAGACAGTTTGGTCCCTATCTGCAGTGGGCGTTGGAAGTTTGAGGGGGGCTGCTCCTAGTACGAGAGGACCGGAGTGGACGCATCTCTGGTGTACCGGTTGTCACGCCAGTGGCATCGCCGGGTAGCTAAATGCGGAAGAGATAAGCGCTGAAAGCATCTAAGCGCGAAACTCGCCTCGAGATGAGACTTCCCGGGAACTTGATTCCCCTAAAGGGTCGCGGAAGACCACCGCGTTGATAGGTCGGGTGTGTAAGAGCAGCAATGCTTTGAGCTAACCGATACTAATTGCCCGTGAGGCTTGATCCTATAATTTTGAGTATGTGCTGATCCTTGGTCGGATCAGTTAGCTCAGGTAGGCTCATGTAATGTTCAATCAAATCAATAAGTTATGTTTATAACTTATACTTTACTTCTTCCGAATTGGGCCCGCAGGCAGGACTTTTGAAGTATTGCCTGCGTGGCCAAACAGCTATGCCTGATGACAATAGCGAGTTGGTCCCACCCCTTCCCATTCCGAACAGGGCCGTGAAACGACTCAGCGCCGATGATAGTACGGATTACCCGTGTGAAAGTAGGACATTGTCAGGCACCCTTGAAGAAAAAGCCCGGCCTCAGTGAGGTCGGGCTTTTTTGTTTGTGCTTCCGGAATGTGCAGGGCAGGTTATTCGATTCAGGTGCGGCGCACAGCCGGTTTTTTGCGGATTGAGTCCACTGTCCAGGCGGGTTCCGCGATTATTTGCGTGGATCCGGTCGCATTAAAAAAGCCCGGCCTCAATGAGGCCGGGCTTTTGTGTTTCTCGACACTGGTAACCCGGCAGCCCCGGGCCAGTGTCATCGGTTGCGGCTTACTCCACCTTTGCCTTGGCGCGCAGGTCGGCGATGGTTTTCTGTACAGTCTCCTGCTGCACGAGCTGTTGCAGCTGCGGTTTCAGTGCTTCGTAGCTCAGCGGACGTTTGTCATCAAGACGGATGATATGCCAGCCGAACTGGGACTGTACCGGAGCGGTGGTCATTGCGCCTTTCTGGAGTTGCACCATGGCTTCGCCAAACGGACGGACATAGCTGTTGGCCGGGCTCCAGTTCAGTTCGCCGCCCTGGGCTTTGGAGCCCTCGTCGCGGGATTTTTCCGCCGCCAGCTTGGCGAAATCAGCGCCGCCGCTGATTTGCGTGATCAGGGTTTTGGCCTCGGCTTCAGTGGCCACCAGGATATGCCGCGCCTTGTATTCGCTGGCGCCAGGCTGCTCCTTGTTCTGTTCGTAGGCTTTGCGCAGGGCGTCTTCTGTTGGCGGATTGCGTTTCGCGATGTCGTTGACGTAGGCGCGGCTAAGCACTGCTTGTCGGGAAAGGTCGAGCTGCGTGCTGACTTCGGCATTCTTGTTCAGGCCGAGCTTGACGGCTTCCTGAGCCATTACCTCGCGACTGATCAATTCCTGCTTGATCAGATTACGGAGTTCCGGATTATCCGGGCGGCCTTGGGCCGTGGCTTCGCGCACCAGCGCGTCCGCGCGCGCCTGCGGGATGGCAGTGCCGTTGACTTTGGCGACTTGGGCCAGCGCCGCAGGAGCGGCGAGAGCGACGGTCACGGCGATCGCCAGGGAAAGTGCGGTGGTTTTATGCATGAAAGCTCCTTTTGGTAATCAGATTTCGTCCGGCGCATACGCCTTGATGGCGAGCGCGTGAATTTCCCTGTGCATCAGCGAGCCCAGTGCCGCGTAAACCATGCGATGGCGAGCCTGTAGCGGTTGCTGCGCAAAAGCCTGTGCCACAATGATCAATTGATAATGTCCGCCGCCATCCTTCGCGCCGGCGTGACCGACATGCGCTCCCGATTCGTCGAGAATTTCCACCGATTCCGGGCTGAGTTCGGCGAGCCGGTCACGCATGGTCGCGGCGACGGTCATGACCACAGACTGATGATCCGGGATTTCATTCGCTCTCTTTTTCCTTCATGTGCGGCGCCAGCAGCACAGCCTGGCCGATCACGAAAACAATCATCAAGCCGATGCCGCCGAATAGTTTGAAACTGACCCAGGTGTCGGTGGAATAGCTGTACGCCACATAAAGGTTGAGTACACCCATCACGGCAAAAAATCCCATCCAGCCAAACAGCAGTTTTTTCCAGACTGCGTCCGGGGCGCTGACCTGTTTATCCATCATCGACTTGATCAGATTTTTGCGGAACGCAAGTTCGCTGACGAGCAGGACCACGGCAAACAGCCAATAGAGGACGGTCGGCTTCCATTTGATGAAAGTCTCGTCACGCAGCAGCAGTGTCGCGCCGCCGAACACCACGATCAGCGCCAGGCTGATCCACTGCATGTTCTCGACCTTGCGGTGTTTAAGCCAGACCCAGCCGATTTGCAGCACCGTGGCGCCAATCGCGACCATGGTTGCAGTGTAAATGTCATAGAACTTGAAGGCGGCAAAAAACAGGATTACCGGGAAGATATCGAAGAGGAATTTCATGGCCGGAATTATCCCTGCTTACGCCCGGAACGTCCATTTGGCGAGCCGTTCACGCATGATTTCGCGCACCGGGGCGCCATAGGCCGTTTTGGCGGATTCGCGCAGGCCTTCCTCGTAGAACGCGGCGCAATACCGGGGCAGGCGGCCTTCCAGCAAATCACAGGCGGCGTTCATCAGTCCTGGCTGCTGGGTGCGAGTGGCGATGATCGCGGTGTTGAAATGCAGGGCCAGCCAGGGCTGCAATATCGTTGCGTCAGTTGCGTCATCAAGTTCCGGCGCCGTGCAGGAAAGAATGCTGCAGGCGCGGTCGAACAGCGCAGCCAGCGCTGCCGGATCCTGCGTCGCATTGGCCTGGCGGGCGAGCGCATTGACGACCGGCTCCAGTACGCCAATCTGGCCGCCGTGTTGCGCGATCCAGAGCGCCATCTCCAGCGCAACAGTTTCAATCGTTGCGCGCGCATCGTCGAGTTTCAATTGATACGCCCACAACCCAAGGTCAGACAGGCATTCCAGCGCATGGGAGCCAAGTTCGTCGACTTCTTCCAGCGGCAGGGGATTTTCAGCGGCATCTTCCGCAGCATCGACCTGCTGGCAGATGTCCAGGCATTTTCCGACCTCTTCGGCAAGCAGCGGCGGCGTGGCTTCCTGGTCCGGGAACGGTCCGGCCTGTTCGAACGCGGCGTTCAGACTGCCGGCGGCCTGTTCAAAGACGCGGCGCGTTGTGCGGTTCACGTTGTACAGTTCAATTTATGCGATTCACTCTTTGTCGAATTTGAGTGAAGCGGAGTTGATGCAGTAACGCAGGCCGGTCGGCTGCGGGCCGTCTTCGAATACATGGCCGAGATGCGCGTCACAGCGCTTGCATACCACCTCGGTACGTTTCATGAAAAAGCCATTGTCATCTTCCGTTGCCACGTTTTCAGCGACCGCCGGCTTCCAAAAACTTGGCCAGCCTGTGCCGGAATCGAATTTTTCGCCTGAGCGAAACAGATCGGTGCCGCAGCAGATGCAGCGATAGACGCCTTGTTCGTGGTTGTCCCAGTATTGCCCCGTGAAAGCGCGTTCAGTCCCTTTTTTGCGGGTTACCTGGAACTGCTCCAGGGTCAGCGCCGCTTTCCACTCGGCTTCCGGCTTGATGATTTTTTCGCTCATAATGTCTCCATGGCCTATGGCCGCATTCCCGTTGATTAGTTCCTCGCCCAGACCTCAGTCGCCGCCCGGCGGCTACCCTTACCGGAGTAACTCCATGACCACCGCCTACTGGATGATCCTTGTTGCCGGACTGCTGCCGTATTGGCCGACCGTGGCCTCGAAATGGCGGCGGGATTACAGCAATGCCGCGCCGCGGGCAGGGGTCGAGCAACTGGCGCCCCGTAACCAGCGGGCCTACTGGGCGCAACTCAACGCGTTTGAGGCGTTTCCTTTGTTTGCAGCGGCGGTGATCATCGCACATCTGGCGCGGGTCGATCAGGCGTGGATCAA
>JAYUYQ010000263.1:0-10027 GCA_043752435.1 Betaproteobacteria bacterium | reverse complement strand
GTGACGGGTATGCGCTGGCCATGGGTGCTTCCAGCAATCTCGCGGTCGCGCCCAGCCTGTACGCCAAGCTGCCCTACGATTCGATCAAGGATTTCACGCCGATCATCAATGTCGCGATCGTGCCTTATGCGCTGGCCGTCAATCCGACAGTGCCGGCAAAAAACGTCAAGGAACTGATCACGGTTGCCGGCAAAAAACCAGGCTATCTGAGTTACGGCTCATCGGGCATGGGCAGCATGTCGAGTCTGGCGGCGGAAATGCTGAAGTCGATGTCGAAGACGAATATCGTGCATGTGCCGTACAAAGGCACAGCACCTGCGCTGACTGATGTGGTCAGCGGACAAATCGATCTGATGCTGGCTGACCTGGCGGTGATTCAGCCGCATGCAAGCACGGGTCGCTTGCGCGTGATTGGCGTGACCGGCAGCAAACGTTCTGGCGCGGCGAAGGACATTCCGACCATTGCTGAATCGGGGTTGCCCGGTTATGAGCTGTCGCCTTGGTTCGGTGTAGTGGCGCCGGCGGGTGTGCCGAAAGAAATCGTCTCGCGGCTGAATGCCGTGATCGGCGACAGCCTCAAATCAGCCGACATGATGCAACGGCTGGGTGTGCTGGGTTACGAGTCCCTGGGCGGGACGGCTGAACAGTTTGCAGCGACGATCAAGTCTGATATCGCCAAATATGCCAAGATCGTCAAGGACGCCGGTATCAAAGCTAATCTTTGAAAGTTCAAAGACAGCGCCACAAGGATGGGCGGCGCAGGCCGCCCGTTTTTATTCAGTCTTTGAGTGGCGCCAGTTGCGCGACATGGCGTCCGGCGATCCTGCCCGTGACAAAACATTCGGCGATGTTGCCACCCGACAGATAGAGGTGGCCGAAGGAACTGCCAAGTTCGCCGGCGGCGTAGAGCCGCGGAATCGGCTGGCCATATACATCGATGATCCGTGAGTGCGTGTCGTGCACAGGGCCGCCCTGGGTATTGGAAATCACTGCATACACCGGAGCGCCATAGAACGGTGATTTGACGATGGGCAGCATGCTGTTGGCAGGGCGCTGTTGTTCATCATCGCGCCCGGCGGCGCATTGCGCGTTCCAGCGTGTGACAGATGCTTGGACCGCAGCGGCATCGATGCCCAGCAGCGTTGCCAGTTTTTCCAGCGTGTCGGCACTTTTCAATATTCCATTTTCTACTTCTTTTAAGTTATCACTGCTCCAGTCGTAACGCAGGCCTTCGTCGTTGGAGGTGGCCTTGCCCAGTGGATACAGTTGGCGGCCGATGTCGTCGCAAATCATGAAAGCGGGGTTGCGCGTGGCGCGCTGCGTCACTGGATCGAAATGGCCCAGCGGGCGCACGCCGGTGTCCTGGGTATAGGGTTGATACTCGGACATGAAACGTTTGCCTGACTGATCGAGCAGGATCCACGCCATTTTCAGATTGACCTTGTCCTGCTCGCCGGGAAACCAGTCGGGGAAACGTTTGACGCGCATGCCGTACGGATAGGCCGGGTCGGTGTGGCGGAAGCCATAGGCGCCGTGTACGTGCCACATATGCCACAACGCAGCGCCAAGGTCCTGCGCCATGCGGATGCCATCGCCGGTGTTGTTGCGCGCGGCGGCGTTCAGCACGGGATGGGTTTCAAGGAACTGCGCTTTCATCGCGGCGTTGCCTTCAAAGCCGCCGCAGGCCAGCACCACGCCGCGGCGTGTTGCGATGTGTTTTTCCTGGCCGGTCTTGTCCCTCACGGTGATACCGCGCACTTCGCGCGTTGTTGGATCCGCGATCAGGCGCAGGGCGGCGGTACTCATGCGTATTTCGACGCCGGCGGCGAGCACGTTGTCGTGTACGACTTTGAACAGCTTGGGGCCGTTGGGCGCGCCGTTGGCCCAGGGGTAGGTCGCGCGCGCGTCGAGCCCAGGCACATCGACCACCGAGGTGTGATAGAAGGTATCGGTGCCGGGCAGGGGGTAGTTGCCGCGAATCTGGCGGCGGTAGGGGTCGCCGGCTTTTTCGCGCTCTGCGTTTTCTTCAACTGACGTGATCACCCGCGCATTATTGATCTGCGCCAGTTCGCGAACATAGGTTTCCAGTCCGCACATGCCTTCGGCCAGCGTGCGTACCACGTCATCGGGAGTGCGTCCGCCATTGGTGGCCTGCAGGTAAGCGAAAGCCTGTTCGGGATCATGCGCGCTACGCACTGCGCCGTACGAGCAGATGGAGAGGCCGCCGGGGACCGTGGATTTTTCGATGAGCAGGGTTTTGGCGCCGGCTTGCGCGGCATTAAGTGCGGCGATGCCCCCGCCATGGCCGAAGCCCACGACGATGACATCGACCGTTTCCTCAAACGGCCCCCCGACTATCATAAATTATCCAATAAAAACATATACTTAAAATACATCCACTTAAATTACTTCCTTCAGCCCAGTGCGGGCAGCGCTGCGCCGGCTTGCTGGAAGAGCACGATGCCGCCTATCGTGCCGGGCCAGCGCAGCAACAGTCGGCTTGATTCAAATTCGCGTACGTCGCATGGCGTGGCGTTCAGCACGTCGCGTGTCGCCAGCAGGTTGTCGCTGGCCAGTACATAGCCGGCGATCCATGGCAGCGCCGGTGCGCTGATGCCCAGTTGCCGTTCAACAGTTGCAGGTGTGACGAACAGCAGCGCGCCGCGCTGGGTGTCGATGCGCCATTGTGCGCCGGACACCTGTGCCAGCAACCCGGTGTAACGCGTGTAACGCTGCGCGGCTTCCTGCGGATCGGCGACGCAGATGATCACTGCGGCGAGTCCGCGCGCGCGGTTGCGATGATCCAGCCAGCGCGGTTGCCACAGCAGTTCGGGGGTGTGCTGCTGGCAGTACTGGATGCGGCCTTCGGCCATAGTGCCAGGTGGTACGCGCACGACGGTGAAGCGGGCCGTGCCGTGACCGTCGGCCGTGCCGATTTCGCGCTGCAGGGCCACCGGCGGCAGCGGTGAAAATCCGTTTTTTTCCAATCGCGCATGGTCTGCCTCCGGCGCAATGGTGCCCAGCGCGATCAGGTGCAGTCCCGTGTAACGATGGATGGAGTTGCGCAACTGCTGCGCGATCGCGGTGTCGCCGGTGGGGGTCAGGAACTCAAGATAACCTTCGCGCAGCATCACGCAGCGGTTACCGGCGCCGGCCGGGGTCAGCGGGCCGCCGGGTTCGAGGCGGTGTGACTGTTCGGAAAAAGGCGTCAATGTGAATCCAGCCTGTTCCAGTGCTGCGCTGGCGGCATCGATGTGCGGCACGAAATGCGCGACGTGGTCGATATTGAGCTTGCCCGAAGAAGGAGACTGATAAGGGGGCTTGGAAGGGGGCTGAGAAGCAGGGGGCTGGCCGGAGGTGGTCATCAGTAGCCCAGCTTTGGATCGATGCGCCGTTTCAGTTTTTTGCCGGCCAGGAACAAGGCGAGGTTCTCGAACCAGAGGTCGAGCGAGATGTCGATGTAGTGTTCGCCGTCGTCGCAGGAAATGTGCGGTGTGATGATCAGGTTGGGAGTGGTCCACAGAGAGGAGTCTGCCGGCAACGGCTCGGGATCGACAACATCGAGCACGGCGCCGCCGAGTTTTCCGGCGCGCAGCCGTTGTTCGAGAGCCTTGTAGTCAGCGACCGGTCCGCGCGCGATGTTGATGACGCCGGCGGAGGGCTTTAGCAGGTCCATGCGCCTGCCGTCGAGCAGGTTGCGGGTATCCGCAGTCAGCGGCACGGCGAGCACGACAAAGTCTGCCAGCGGCAGCACGCGGTCGAGCTGTTTGTAGCTGACTACCTTGTCGGTGTAGCGGTTTTTTTGCGCACTGCGCCGCACGCCGATGACTTTCAGGCCGAGTTTTTTTGCGGCACGCGCCGCAGCTTCACCAAGATCACCCAAGCCGACGATCACCGCGGTCATGCCGGTGATGCTGGGGGAGAACAGGGCTTCCCAGTGTTTTTGATGCTGGTTGGACATGATCGCTGCCATGCGCGAGTTGATCAGGTTGTAGGCCATGGTCATGAATTGCTCGGCCTTGCGCCCGTGTGCGCCGCTGTTGTTGGTGAAACTCACGCCGCGCGGCAGCCAGTCCAGTGGCAGCACGCCATCGACACCTGCCGAAGTCGAGTGCAGCCATTTCAGCTGCGGTGCGCGGGCAGCCAGTTTGTCGCGCTGCGCCGGTACGCCGATCAGCAGAGTGGCATTGGTCAGCGCGGATTCCAATACATCCCCGTCCCAGCTGAAGCTGACCTCGCCAATGCGCCGCGCCAGTGCCTTGTGGCGCTTGCAGGCCGCAGCCCAGTGCGCAGGCAGCGTGTGGAAAATGGGATTTTTCTTGCGCGTGTTCTCGATATGCAGACGCAGCTTTTTTGCGGCCATCCGTATTTCCTGTTACTTGATCTGCTTGTTTGACCTGCTCATTTAATCGACTTATTTAATCTGCTTGGAGCGCTGATAGGGCGCAGTCAGGAAGGCAGAGTCAGGCGCCTCACTTTTGACGGCGCCGGCGGCTTTGGCGATGTCCTGCATGTTTTTCAGCGAGGCCACATCGGCTGCCTCAAAGCTGGCCATGTAGGCGCCGTCCCACTGTGCGGCATAGGCTTTGGCATCGACCGTGCTCATGTTGGCGGCTTTTTGCAGCATCTCGGCAACGCGGTCCTTGTTCTTCGATCCGTATTCCAGGGTCTTGCGCATTGCGGCGATGAACTTGGCGACAGCTTCCGGATTTTTGGCGACGTAATCACTGTGCACAATGGTCACAGCGAGGATCGGCACGGCAGTGCTCTTGGTGAGTTTTTTCCAGTCATCAACCACGCTGGCGAGGTAAGTCAGTTTGACGTCATCACTCATCTGCGCGATGGTCACCGAGCGGATTACTGCGGCGTCGACTTCTTTCTGCAGCAGGAATTGTGCGAGCCGGCCTTCGTTGCCGGGCACCACGTTGTAATCCGAGGGCTTCATGCCGTAAACGCCCTGCAGCACGGAGCTGGCGATGGCGTGGGTGGCGCTGCCCGGGGGCGACATGCCGATTTTTTTGCCTTTCAGGTCGGCCACACTTTTGATCGGTGAACCTGCCGGAACCACGATCTGCGCTTCGGCGACTTGTGAAGCGAGCACGATTTTCACCGGCACTCCGTCGGCAGCAATGCTCATCGACGCGGTGGAGGGCGCGCCGAAGGCGAGGTCGATGGTCTGCGACACCATGGCGCGCGTCGGGCCGTTGACCTCGGCGAATTTCACCCATTCGACATCAAGGCCTTCCTTCTCGGCGAATTTCATCTGTTCCATGACTGCGCCATAGCCGAGGCTGAAGCCGCTGGTCCAGTAACCGACTTTGATTTTCTGTGCGTGCGCAGTGCCGGCGGCCAACAGCGCCGCAACCATCAAGCTCATCATCAGGCGTAATGCAGTCATCGTGGGCTCCTTGAAAATATCAATTAAATCATACTCTTAAGTTGATGCGCCAGGCGGGCCGTAGCCGCTTCGGTGGCATCGCGCGGGCGCGGCAGTGCGATCTCGACGGTATCGCGTATACGGCCCGGGCGCGGCGCCATCACCACGACGTTGTCTGCCAGAACCACGGCTTCTTCGACATCGTGGGTGACAAAGACGATGGTCATTTTTTTCAGTTGCTGGATCTGCAGCAGTTCGTCATGCATCTGCGCGCGGGTCAAGGCATCCAGCCGCGAGAACGGTTCATCCATCAGCAGGATGCAGGGTTCCTGCACGAGGCTGCGCGCGAGCGCGACGCGGCTGCGCATGCCGCCAGAAAGCTGATAGGGGAAAGCGTCGGCAAAAGCTTCCAATCCGACCAGCTTCAGTGCGTCGCGGGCGCGGGATTCGCGCTCGGCGCGCGGCATGTTTCCGGTTTCCAGCGCGAACTCGACGTTGTTAATCGAGGTGCGCCAGGGCAGCAGACGGTCTTCCTGGAACATGTAGCTGACGCTTCGCCATTCGGTGAAGCGGCCGGAGGTGATGCCGTTGATGCAGATTTCCCCGCGCTCCGGTGTGACGATGCCGGAGATGGTGTTGAGCAGTGTCGATTTGCCGCAACCCGAGGCGCCGAGTATTGCAACGATGGATTGCGCGGCGATGGTCAGGTTGATGTCATCGAGCACCTGTAGCGGAGTGCCTTCTGCAGTATTGAACCACTTGCTGACGCCGCGTACCGCAATCGCGCCGCTATCGGCGCTTGCGGCTGCGGTAACGGCGGCAGTGGCTGTGGTCATTTGTGTTCAGCCGCCCTTGACCGGCACTTTGGCGGCGAACTGAGAATCGCGCAGGCACATGCGGCCGCGCGGATCCTGCCAGAGTTGGCCGTCTTCATGCAGCTTGCCCAGCGCACGCGCCACCGTCTGGAAATCGTAATCGGCGAACTGCTCGGCGAGCTCTGAATAGTATTTCGGTGTTATTTCAACAACAGCAACGATTTTGGCGGCGAGTTCGGTGACTGCCTGGTCGCCGGAGGCCACTGCTGGTGCGGGGTCGGTTTTACCAGTGTAGTAATCGGCGATTTTGGCGCGGTCGGTGTAGGCATAGGAAATGCGCTCGAACCGTTCTTTCGGGATGCCCTCGGAGATCGTGGCATCGATGCCGACCTTGGCGCCGGTGGGGACTACGCCATGCGGCATCACCGGCAGACTGGGGTCCAGCGGCTTGGCGCGGCTGCCCGGGATGACCATGATGTCCTTGTCGCCCTGCACGCGGGTGGCGATGGCCCATTCGACATCCATGGCGTTGAACACATCGATGTCGTCATCAACCACCACCACGTGTTTGAGATCCATCACCGACAACGCAGCCAACAAAGCGTTTTTGCCTTCACCCGCCTGTTTTTTGATGGAAATGATGGCGTGCCACATGCCGCAGCCGCCCAGCGTGACGTTGATGTCCTTGATCTGGATGCCGGCGGTTTTCAGTGCGCGGCGGATCTGGGTGTAACGCGTCGGCGCCATCAGCCAGGTGTTTTCCCAGGGCATGTGCAGCGCGTAATAGATAGCATCGCGGCGCATCGTGATGGCGTTGATGCGCACCACGGGGTTCCAGTGCAGGCCGCCCATCAGCCGGGTGAATTCGCCAAAACGGCCTTCGGGCTGGGTCCAGCCGGTCGGCAGGATTTCACCTTCGAGCACGATTTCGGAATCGGCGATGCAGGGCAGATCGATGGTTTCGCACTGCGCGAGTTCGATCGCCGAACCGCGGATGCCCCCGGCGATACTCATCTCATCCGTACCCAGTGGCGCGCGGAAACCGGAGCCGAGGTTTTCAAAGGGATGGTTGCCGATGGAGATCGAAATCGGCAGCGGTTTACCCGCCTCAAAGGCGCGCTGGGCGAACAGGCGCATGTTGTTCGGTGTCACGATGTCGATGCCGGTCAGGTTTTTTTCCTTGACCATGAAACGGTAGATGCCGGAGTTCAGGCCGAATTCCGGATCGCGGGCGATGGTGATGCCGGCGGTGATCATCGGGCCGCCGTCGTACACCGAGAACATGGGAATCGGCAGACTGAACAGGTCTACATCCTTGCCGATCTTGATAATTTCCTTCAGGGGCGTTTTTTCAACATATTTGGGCGCAATCGGATTTTCGATGCCGTTCTGCAGGCGGAACTCGATTTCCGGGTAGGTATTGCAGCCCATGGACATGATCGCGCGTTTTTGCGAGCGGATGATGCCGGACACCACCGGCATCTTGTAGCCGATGACGTTATGGAACAGCAGCGCCTTGTCAGCCTGATCAACCAGCGTTGCGATGTGCCGGCTGTCCACGGGCTGCTTGATGTCGACCAGTTCTTTTTCCGTGCGCAGGCGATCGAGGAAGCCGCGAAAATTTTCGTCGGCGTAGGGGGGGGTGTTCATTTTTGCTTCTTTTCTCCAGATTCAGCGGGGCCGGTAATGCCTTCCCAGCGTTTGATGGTTTCATGTTCGACGTCGAACAGGTCGAGCACGCGACCGACCGTGTGGTTGACCAGGTCGTCGATGGTTTTGCCGCCGCTGTAAAAAGCGGGCACCGGCGGGAAAATCACGCCGCCCATCAATGTCACCGCTTCCATGTTGCGGATGTGGGCGAGGTTCAGCGGCGCTTCGCGGGTCAGCAGCACCAGGCGGCGGCGTTCCTTGAGGATGACGTCGGCGGCACGGGTGATCAGGTTGTCGGACAGCGCGTGAGCGACGCCGGCCAGGGTTTTCATCGAACAAGGTGCGACCACCATGCCGGCGGTAATGAAGGAACCGCTGGCGATGGTAGCGCCGATGTCGCGCACGTTGTGGGTGACATCGGCGAGCTTGTGCAGCGCCTTGCGGTCCATGCCGTATTCCTGCCAGGCATTGAGCACGCCGGCTTCGGAGACGACGAGATGCGATTCCCAGCCGCCGATGCCGCGCAGGCGTTCAAGGATGCGGATGCCGTAGATCGAGCCCGACGCGCCGGTCATGGCGACGATCAGGCGTTGCTTGGGCGGGTCAGCGTGTTTTTTGCTCATGAGACTTCAGCCTCTTTTTTCCAGCGGAACAGGTAATTTTCCAGGGGGCGGAGGATGCCCATTTCGAGCACAGCCATCATCACCACCAGGGTCAATGTCCATGCGAACACCTGATCGGTCTGGATCAGGTCGGCAGCCTGGCGCAGCCGGTATCCTACACCGCTCGACGAGCCCAGCGTTTCGGCGACCAGTGACACGCGCCAGCCGAATCCGAAGGCCAGCCGCGCGCCGGAAAAGAAGTAGGGCAGGATGGTCGGCAGGTAGATTTTCATCATCACCCGGTGTGCGGGCATGCGCATCACATGCGCTAGTTCGATGAAGTCGGCGTTGACGGTGCGTGTGCCTTGCCAGACATTGGTGATGATCAGCGGCATCGCGGTCATGAATACGACGAACACCGTGGTCGCGTTGGACACGCCAAACCAGATGATCGCGAAGGTGGCCCAGATCGCCGAGGATACGGTGTTCATCACCGGGATGATCGGTTCGAAAAATTCGCCGAGTCGTTTATTGGCGCCGAAAATAATGCCCAGCGGCAGGCCGACCAGCGTCGCCAGTATGAAACCGGTGCCGACGCGGCCCAGCGTGATGCCGAGGTCCTGCCACAGGTTGCCGTTGGCGGCGATCAGTGACAGCGCCTCCCACACCCGAGCCGGGCCGGGCAGCACGTAATGCGGCACCCGCAGTGCCAGCAGCCACCACACCAGAAGAATGACCGCGACCAGCCCCAGCCGCTGCAGCACCAAAGACCGGCGCCACCCACGCGCGGGTGCGCGGGCGTGGATCTGGCTTTCTAGGACGGAGGGCATTTTGGTGACTGGTGACTGGTGACTGGTGACTGGTGACTGGTGACTGGTAATTGGTAACTGGTAGTTGGTGATTGGTAATGGGTGATGGGTTAAGCGTTATGGGTTAATGCGCTGCGATGCTGGGAAAAACAGCCTGTTCCAAATTTGCCAATTACCAGTCACCAGTTACCAGTTACTTCGGCGGTGCAGTGAAGTAGGTGCCGCGGCCGCTGGCGACCAGAGCGCCGTCCTTGTCATACACAAAGGCTTCAGCGGTCGAATACTGGCTGCCCATGCGCACCACCTTGGCTTTGGCCGTCAGGTCGCCGGGCATCGCCGCCTTGTGGTAATCGACACGGATGTCGATGGTTGGCACCGGCTTGCCGAGCTGAGCGGCAATGGCGTAATCAGCAGCGACATCGACGATGGCGGCGAGGATGCCGCCGTGGGTGTAACGGCGCTCGGGATTGACCACCCATTCTTCGCGCCAGCCGGCCTTGAGTTCGATGCCGTTGTCGTCGGATTTGAGCACAGTGAAGTTGAGCCATTGGTTGAACGGCCCGCGCGTAATCAGTTGCTGGAGTTTTTCGACGGTGACTTTTTCTTCAGACATTGCATTGTGCTCCGGTGGATTGAGGTTTGGATTCAGGCGGTAGCGAGGGCGCGCAGGCGCTGCTGGTCAACCTTGTTGGTACCAGCGAGCGGCAATTGTTCGAGAAAAAACACACGGCGGGGGTGCTGGTAGGCCGGGCCGTTGGCGAGCGCGAACTGTTT
>JAYUYQ010000262.1:0-10132 GCA_043752435.1 Betaproteobacteria bacterium | reverse complement strand
GGAAATGAATTTCAAAACTGCCGCGGGCAAAACCGGCGATGATTTCTCGCGCAGCCTCGTCAGCACTGATCAGTGCGGGCATTTTGAAAGTATTTTTGTCGGTCAGCGGTGTTTTGACGAATCCCGGATTGATCAGGTACACCCCGATGCCGCGTGGCGCCAGATCCAGATACAGCGTCTCCGCGAGATTGATCAGCGCCGCCTTGGTCGCACCATACACCAGTGCGGACGGCAACCCGCCGTAGCCGGCAACACTGGACACGATGGCCATGCCACCGGAATTCTGCTGCAGCAATTGGCGCACCAGCGCAGGCAGTCCGTTGATCACGCCATTCAAATTGACATCAACCAGGCGGCGCGCGTCCGCCGCATCAAGCTCCCAGGCGCGCACCGGATGGTGCGAGCCCGCGCACCACACCACGAGGTCGATGCCACCCCAAGCAGCCACGACCCGCTGCAACGCCGGCACCACGGCCGCGGCATCCGCGACATCCAGCGGCAACACCAACGCTGTTGCGCCGGAGGTTGCTGCAATCTGCTCCAGGCCGTGCGCGTTGCGCGCGGACAAGGCCACCCTCGCGCCCTGCGTCAGCAGTGCACGAGCCAGTGCAGCACCGATACCGCTCGACGCACCGATGACCCAGACCCGTTTGCCGCGCCAGTCACGGATGGGCTGATTAAGACTCATGCATCCAATCTCCTGTCGTGGGCCCCATTATTGGCTTCATTTTCGCTTGCTGAAACTCAGCGTCAATTCACCGAGGCGAACACCGAACTTGCTCATCACCGAACGATTGAGCATCACCCGGTCATCCATCAAATACATCCAATCGTCAAAATCCACAGCATAGGTTTTACCGTCGACCTCGAGGTTCAGCACGTATTGCCAGCGCAACGCATTGCCGTAAGCCTCGCCGTGCGCCTCCCCGACGACATCGGCCGCAGTGCCGCGATAGCGGTGTTCGTCGAGCCGGGTGATGGTCCACACCCGCCGGCTGCAGGTGCCGTCGGAATATTCAAAATGTTCATCCAGCGTGCCGGTGTCGCCCACCCATTTCGCGTCGATTCGCACATAAAAACGTTTAACCACCTTGCCGCTGCGATCCTGGAACAGGCCCCACCCATCGATCGTGCCGTCAAAATAGCGACGCAAATCGAGAACAGGCCGCTCATCGCGGTATTGTTCCACCGGAACCGTGCCGCAACCCGCCAGCATAAACAGCATCAGGGCCAGCACGGCCCGCCATGTTTTCATGATGTATCTCCTGTAAACAACGATTTCGTGCGCGCGGACTCGGGCGCTGACAGCCACAACATCAGCGCCGCCGCCAGTTTGATTGCGCACGGCAGCAGCGCATACACCCACGGCAGCGCGGTGCCCGCACTGGCAACGACGCCTGGCACATAACCCAGGGCCTGCAACAACGGCAACGCCAGGCCCGCCGCCAGCGCCAGTGCCAGTTTTTCGAGCAAATGCCAGAGTCCGAAATAAGCGCCATCGGGCCGTTCATTCCGCCCCTCATCGTCATCAATGACATCTGCCAGCATGGAGGCCGGCAGTGCGAGGTCGGCGCCGAAAGCCAGTCCCGACAGCACGCAGACGATAGCGAATGCGGTGACATCACCGGGCCCGAGGAACCAGGCACCGATGAATGCCGCGACCGCCAGCACCATTGCCAGCAACCAGGCTCGAGCCTTGCCGACATGCGCCGCAATGCGCACCCATGCCGGCATGCCGGCAGCACCGGCGATGAAATACAGCACCAGGAACATCGCCGTCAGGTCCGGCCGCTGCAGCACATCCGCCACGTAGAACAACACCAGCGTGGCCGGGATCGCAGCGGCGACACCATTCACCAGGAAAATTGCGGCAAGGCGCAGAAACCGCGGATTACGCAAGGGCCGCAGCACGTCCCGCATCCGCAATGGCCGGGGTGTGACGGCAACCACGATCCGCGGCCCGGCCAGCACCGTCAGCGCAACCGCAACCACCAGCAATGGCGCATAAGCGATGCTGAATAACTCCAGACCCGCAGCACTGCCGTAGCGTTGCGCCAGCCATTCCGGCAAGGCCGCTGCAAGCAATACCCCTGTCAGTGCCGCGGCGCCGCGCGTCGCCGTGATCCGCGTGCGCTCGGCATAGTCCCGCGACCAGGCGCTGCCCAGCGCAAAATAGCTGATGCTGGCTGCACTCAAGCCGAGATAAACCAGGATCAGCGACAGCGCCAGCCACAACGCAAGTCCGCTACCATCGACCGGTGGATGAAACAGCAGGAACATGCCGGCTGCGATCACCGGCACCGCTGCGACCAGCATCGCCTTGCGCCCGCCGCAGCGCTGCGGCACCCGATCAGCCAAAAGTCCGAGCAGCGGATCGCTGATGGCATCGAGCACCCGCACGGCCAGCAGCAATACGCCGATCAAGGCCAGATCAAGTCCCAATGCGGAATAAAACTTCGGTGCGTGCACGTACACCGGCAGCGCCGCCGCGGCCAGCGGCAAGGCTGCAGCGGCATAAGCCGCCAGCTCACGCTTATTCAGGCTTGGCATCGCGTCCGAGCAGCGCGGCACGCAGGTCGGGGGTCTGTGTACGTGGATCCAGCCAGATTGCAAAAAAACCGCGCGCAAATTCCGGCTCTTCGATCGCTCCAAGATAACTGGTAGCCGAATAAAACAGCGCGCCGCGCTGCGGCACATGGACACCGATCAGCCGGCTGCCCGGCGCCACATCGGGAAACAGCCGCTTCATCGCGGCTCCCCAGCGCGTGAGCGCGGCTTCATCGCCGATGCCGAGGCGGCGCAGTTCGTCGACGCTGGTTTCCGCCAGTTGTGCGCCGGTCACGCGCCGCGCATAACGGATGTCGAGTGCGTACGGCACCTGCGCCTGCCAGCGGCCGCTCGGCGACCACAAGGACGCGTCATAGACATGGAAACCCCACCAGCGCAACTGCCCCTCTCCAACCATGCGACAGGTCTGCAGCAACGTGCAGGCAGCCGCCGGCAACTCCGCCGCTGCGGCAGGCACGGAGAGCAGCAGCATCAGACAGCATGTAATAATTTTATGCATGGCTCAGCAAGGCCTGGGTCACATCGGTGGCCCGCGCGCGAAACCCGGCTTCGCAATAAGCGAGATAAAAACGCCAGGTGCGCATGAAGCGCTCATCGAAACCCTGCGCCCGCACCTGCGCCGCCACGCTGTTGAAATGCTCATGCCAATGGCGCAAGGTCTCCGCGTAATCGAGACCAAAGTCATGCATCTCGGTCACTGCCAGTCCCTGAGTCGCAGCCACTTCGCGAAACCGGGAGGGCGATGGCAACATGCCGCCAGGGAAAATATATTGCTGGATAAAGTCGGTGCCACTACGGTAACGCTCGAATTTGGCGTCGGCGATGGTGATCGACTGCACCACGGCGCGGCCGCCCGGACGCAGCCGGTCGCGCAGCATCGTGAAATAGCCCGGCCAGTAGGCTTCCCCTACCGCCTCAAACATTTCGATAGACACCACGTGATCGAACTGACCCTCAAGATCCCGGTAGTCCTGCAACCTTAATTCCACCCGATCCTGCAACCCTGCTGCGGCAATCCTTTGTTGCGCATACTCGAGCTGCGCCTGCGAAATAGTGATGCCCGTGACACGGCAACCCACGCGCGCAGCCTGTTCGGCAAAGCCGCCCCAGCCGCAACCCACTTCGAGGATGTGCTGGCCGGGGCGGGCATCAAGCGCGCGCAGAATGCGCGCGTACTTCGCGGTCTGCGCATCGGCCAGGTCACGCGTGGCTTCGCCTTCAAACAATGCCGACGAATAAGTCATGCCTTGATCGAGCCACAGCCGGTAAAAATCATTACCCAGGTCATAGTGGGCATGAATGTTTTTGCGACTGCCGCTCCTGGAGTTCGGCCGTAACCAGTGGCGCAAGCGGTACGCCAGCGTCGCCCACCAGCGGCCGTGGATGGCCTGCTCGATGGCCTGTTCGTTCAACGCACCCAGCAGCAATAACTGCATCAGGTCGCTGGAATCTGCGCGCCCGGCAATATACGCTTCGGCCAGCCCGATATCGCCGCGGCTCAACATGTCGCCGCAGACATTCCAGTCATGCAGCGTCAGCGTGGCATGCGGGCCGGGATTTTTGCCGGCAAAGGACTGGTGTCTGCCGTCGGGACAGCGCAACTCGATGCTGCCGCAATGCAATTTGGACAACAGCCGGAACAACCAGCGCGCGGCAGCCGGCTCGGTTTGTGATTGGACGGAATTGCTGAGTGTGTTGTTCATCGGGTGATCTTCTCTGCCGGGGGCAGCGGTTTGGAATAAAAGGGCACGCGCTTCAGCCACAGCCGCAGCGCGTGGTAATGGATGCGCAGCATCACGCCCAGCGTCATCCAGGGATAACGGAAAAATGCGCGTACCAGTGCGGGGCTGCCGAGGGGTTTCGCAACACCGCCGACGCTGGTAATCAGCCGTGCGCCGCGACCATCGTCGTAATCGATGCGGAAGCAGCAACGCGCGCCTGTGTCGGTAAAACGGAATCGGTATTCGCCGGTGACCGGGAAAAACGGCGAGACATGGAACACCTTGCGCGCGTTGAGCCAGTCGTCCGATGTAATCGGCCGCGCATCGGCGTGCGCCACCAGATAGTGGTGATGTTCGCCGAAGGTGTTGCTGACAGCGGCCAACACCGCTCGCAGCGCGCCCGCGCGGTCATGGCACAGCCAGAAACTGACGGGGTTGAAGACATAACCCAGCACACGCGGGAAGCTCTGCAGCCAGATCGCGCCATCGGCGCAATCCAGCCCGTGCTGCGTGAGCACATCACGCAGCCACGGTTCCAGTGCACTGCCGTCGCGGGGGCCATGATCGGCATCATGAAAACTGAGCAGGTTCCAACGGTTGCGTGACATCAGTGCCGGCCAGCGCGCCGGCGGCGCATCGACACGCAGGCGCATGAAAAACACGCCGTAGCGAAACGCATGTTCAACCGGCGCAAGGCGGCGGTGCATGACCTCACCCGTGTAAATAAGCGCTGCGGCGGTATCCGTCATGCGGCCGCCTTCAGCGCCGCGACCGGTGCCTGCCACGGCGCGGCGACACCCAGTCCTGCGGCCACCGCCATACCGGCCTTCAGGCCGTCCTCATGGAAACCATAGCCGGCCCAGGCACCGCAAAACCAGGTGTTGCGCCGGCCCTGCAACTGCGGCAGCCGCGCCTGTGCGGCGATGCCGGCTTGATCAAACACCGGATGGGCATAGCTGTACCGATCAATAACCGTGGCCGATCGTGGTTCATCGCCCGGGTTCAGCGTGACGATCACCGGCTGGCGAAACGGCAGCGGCTGCAGATGATTGATCAGATAACTGACGCCCACCGGCTGCGCCTGCCCTGCAGCGTTGAGGGCATGGTAATTCCACGCCGACCACGCCGCGCGCGACCGCGGCAGGAAACGCTCGTCGGTGTGCAAGATCACGCGGTTGTCCTGGTAACGAATCGCGCCCAGCACGGCGCGTTCGGCGGCATCGGCGTCGCCGAGCAGACGCAAAGCCTGGTCGCTGTGGCAGGCCAGTACCACGGCATCAAACTGCTGTGTATCGCCGCCCGCCAGCGTTAGCGTTGCGCCAGCTTGCCCGCGTGACACAGCAGCCACAGCTGTGTTGATGCGCACATCCCCGATCTCCGCCGCCAGCCGGTCCACATAGGTCCGCGCGCCGCCGATCACGTTGCGCCATTGCGGCCGGTCACTGACCTGCAACAAGCCGTGATTGGCACAGAACGCAAAAAAAGTCCGCGCCGGGTAATCCAGCATGGTCGCCGCCGGGCAGGACCAGATCGCGCCCGCCATCGGCAACAGGTACCAGTCGCGGAAAGCGCGGCCGTAAGCACCTGCAGCGAGGAATTCGCCCAGAGTCGCTGCAAAACTGCTCTTGCCCTGCGCAATGGCGGTTGCTTCGCGGTTGAAGCGCAGGATGTCGGACAACATGCCCCAGAACCGTGGCCGCAGCAGGTTGCGGCGCTGGGCAAACACGGCAGCCAGGTTGCTGCCGGCCCACTCGATATTTTCGGCGGCGATGCGCACCGAAAACGACATGTCGCTGGCGCAGGATGCAATGCCCAAGTGATCGAACAGGGCGATCAGATTGGGATAGGTGCGGTCGTTGAACACCAGAAAACCGGTATCGACAGGCGCCGTCACCCCTTCCAGCGTGACATCGACGGTATGGCTGTGACCGCCGAGGTAGTTGTTGGCCTCGAACAGGGTCACGTCATAAACCCGCGACAACAGCCAGGCCGCTGAAAGCCCGGCAATGCCGGCGCCCACCACGGCTATGCGCTGTCCTGTTTGCTGCCCCGCCGGCAGGCTTTGCTGTCTCCGGCTCATAGTGATGCTCTGACGCCGAGGCGCCGCAAAATAACACTCATTGGATGTCCATGACAGAAAAGCTGGATGTCGGATGCGTCGTCGCAATTGCCGGGCGGCGCGTTGACTTTGTCTAGCCGCTGACTAATAATGTCTAGGTCAATGATGCCTACAACGGGCAAAAATTCCCATTTTTTGGCTATAAAAGCCATTTCTGTCCAGGACAATATGGAAGCTGCTGTCGACCTGCCTGATGACGCCCTCTACAACATCGCTGCCGTAGAACGTGATACCGGCCTGTCCAAAGACACCCTTCGGGTATGGGAACGCCGGTACGGTTTTCCTACGCCGGTGCGGGACCGGCATGACGAGCGTTTGTATTCGACGGGGCAACTCGAAAAACTGCGGCTGCTGCGCCTGTTGATCGACCACGGCCACCGGCCAGGCAAGATCATCAATCAAAGCAACGTCGAACTCACGCAACTGATTGCCTCGCGCGCGCCCGAACAAACGCCGCCGCCGGAAATCGCGGTTCTGCTGGACTTGCTGATCAGCCATGACACCGACGGCTTTCGCAACGCGCTGCTGCAGGCCCTGATGAAACAGGGACTGCTGCGCTTCGTTACTGAAACCGTGGCCGCGCTCAACCACTGGATCGGCGAAGCCTGGCTGGCCGGAAAAATTGCGGTCTTCGACGAGCACCTGTACTCGGAACACGTCCAAAACATCCTGCGCAACGCGATCATCGCGCAGCCCGGCCGCGGTTCGGCACCCCGGGTGCTGTTGACATCGCTACCCGGTGAGAAGCACCGCATCGGCCTGCTGATGGTCGAAGCCGTACTGGTTGCCGAAGGCGGTGCCTGCGTCGCTCTGGGGACCGAAACGCCGGTGATCGACATCAAAAATGCCGCACCCGCCTACCAGGTTGATGTCGTCGCGCTGTCGTTCAGCAGCGCATTCAACCAGAACGCCGCGCTCGCGGGACTTACCGAGCTGCGCGCGTTGCTCCCTGACAGCATCGAAGTGTGGGGCGGGGGCGGCGCCCTGGCGCGCGCGCGCAAGGCACCCGCGGGCGCACTGTTGCTGCGATCATTCGACGACATGCGTTATGCGCTGGAACGCTGGCGCGTCGAACATGCGCAGCGCTGACCAGACGCCGCCACCATGCGCAAATCAGAACTTCCGGAGAAAACCTGCGTTGCCTGCGGCCGGCCGATGATCTGGCGACGGCGCTGGGCGAAGGTGTGGGAGGCGGTCAAATACTGCTCGGAATGCTGCAGGCGCAGCCGTAAACTATTGAAAGTTGCATGAATAATGACACAAACATGCCGCTGCTCAGTTGGCAACTCAGTTGGCACATCAGGCTGTCCTGCTTTTGGAAAAGTCGATAATCATGCGTAAGCTGATCCTCGTGCTCGGCGACCAACTGAGCCTCGACAATCCGGCCCTCGCCGGCATCGACCGCGCGCAGGACTGCGTGGTGATGATCGAAGCTGCGGGAGAATCCACCCACGTGTGGAGTCACCAGGCGCGCATCACGCTGTTCCTGTCGGCAATGCGGCACTTCGCGGAGGAACTGCGCGTACAAAAGCTGCCTCTGCATTATGTCGCGCTGCAGCCCGCCCCAGGCGCAGAACCCGGCCTGGGCGCGCAGCTCCGCGCCGTCATCGATGAACGGCAGCCGGTCCGGGTCGTCATCTGCGAACCCGGCGAACACCGCGTGCGCGAAATCGTCAAAACAGCTTGTCGCGACGCCGCTGTGCCACTGGATATCCGCTCCGACAGCCACTTTCTGTGCAGCCGCGAAGAATTCGCCGAATGGGCAAAAGGCCGTAGAGAGCTGCGCATGGAGTTTTTCTACCGGCAGATGCGGCGCCAGCACGATGTGCTGATGGAAAATGGCGAGCCCGCCGGCGGAAAATGGAACTTTGACGCTGCAAACCGCGGCTCATTTCCCAAGGCAGGCCCCGGGGCATTGCCGCAACCTCCCCAGTTCGCGCCGGACGCGATTACCCGGGAAGTGATCGCACTGGTCGGACAACGTTTCCCGCAACATCCGGGTTCGCTCCAAACATTCGGCTGGCCGGTCACCCGCGCCGATGCGCTGCAAGCCCTGGAGGATTTCATCCAGCACCGCCTGCCGACCTTCGGCCTGTACCAGGATGCGATGTGGACCGGCATGCCCTTCGGCTGGCATTCGCTGCTGTCGGCCGCGCTGAATCTGAAATTACTCGATCCGCGCGAAGTCATCGCAGCAGCCGTGGCGGCATGGCGCGACGGCCACGCCCCGCTGGCAGGTGTTGAAGGTTTTGTACGGCAGATTCTCGGCTGGCGCGAATTCATCCGCGGCGTCTATTGGCTGGACATGCCGGGCATGCTCGAGGCCAACCACTTCGACCACCAGCGCCCGCTGCCCGCCTGGTATTGGACCGGGGACACGACCATGAACTGCCTGCGCGAAGCCATAGGCCAGACGCTGCGCCACGGCTACGCCCACCACATCCAGCGGCTGATGGTGACGGGCAATTTCGCACTGCTTGCCGGCATCGCGCCCCGCGCCGTGCACGAATGGTACCTGGCGGTCTACGTCGACGCCGTCGAATGGGCCGAACTGCCCAACACCGCGGGCATGGCGCTCTATGCCAATGGCGGCCGTTTCACCAGCAAGCCCTATGTCGCTTCCGGCGCTTACATCCAGCGCATGAGCAACTACTGCACGGACTGCCGTTATGACCCGAAAATCAGGATCGGACCGCGCGCCTGCCCGTTCACCACGCTGTATTGGAACTTTCTCGACCGCCATGAGTCGGTATTCAAGCGCAATCCACGCACCGCGCTGATGGCGGCCAACATCGCCCGCCTGAGCGCTGCCGAACGCGGCGCAATCCGTGCGGCAGCCGGCAACATTCTGGCAACAATTGTATGATCATAATATGTTCCCCACTGCCCGCGAGGCCAAGGAGCCCCTGATGCAGCCCAATACCGAGTTTGTCACCACCACCCGCATGCTCTACCCGGAGATTTTCAAATCGCTGGAAAGCATCCGCTGGAACATGGCCGATGATGTGCCATGGGATACCTTCGACGGTTCGCGCTTGTCCGACGAACAGGCACTGACCATCAAGATGAACGCGATCACCGAATGGGCGGCACTGCCGGCCACCGAGATGTTCCTGCGCGACAACCAGCATGACAGCGATTTCTCCGCCTTCATGTCGGTGTGGTTCTATGAAGAGCAGAAACACTCGCTGGTGCTGATCGATTACCTGCGACGCTTCCGCCCGGAATTCGCACCCACGCCGGAGGAGCTGCACGCGGTGCGCTTCCCCTTCGACCCGGCGCCGCCGCTGGAAACACTGATGATGCATTTCTGCGGCGAAATCCGCCTCAATCACTGGTACCGCCGCGCGATGCAATGGCACACCGAACCGGTGATCCGCCACATCTACAACCTGATCGCGCGCGACGAAGCGCGCCACGGCGGCGCCTACCTGCAGTACATGAAACGCGCGCTGAACACAGTCGGTGACTCGGCGCGCACGGCCTTCGCCAAGGTCGGCGTGCTGATGGCCAGCTCCGGACGCAGCGGCAAGCCACTGCATCCGACCAGCCTGCACGTCAACAAAAGCCTGTTTCCGCACGACACGGTGCAAAGCAAACTCCCCGATCCGGCGTGGCTGGAGCGCTGGCTCGATGAACAGATCCGTTTCGACCGGGATTGGGAGCAGAAGGTAGTCACGGTCATCCTGCACAACCTGTCGCTGCTGTTCGGGCGCAAATTCGA
>JAYUYQ010000261.1:0-4091 GCA_043752435.1 Betaproteobacteria bacterium | reverse complement strand
GCCACGTAAAACCGCACCTCGCAAAACCGCCGTGCGCAAAACGGTCAGCCGCCGCGCCGCCAAGTGAAACTGTCGGTGCTCGCCGTTGGCCATCGCATGCCGGGCTGGGTGACGGCGGGCTTCGAGGAGTATGCACGGCGCATGCCGCGCGAAATGCCGCTGCAATTGAAAGAACTCAAGCCCGCGCAGCGCAGTGCCGCAGGCGACACAGTGCGCTGGCTGCAAACCGAAGCGGAGCGGATCAACGCGGCCGCGCCGGCGGCTATGCTGCGCGTGGTGCTCGATGAGCATGGCCGCAGTTTCCCGACCCGTGTGCTGGCCGAGCATCTCGAGCGCTGGCGTGGCGGAGGCCGCGATGTGGCGTTCATTATCGGCGGCGCGGATGGTCTGGCAACGGAGCTGAAAACCGGCGTCAGCCTGCTGTGGTCGTTGTCGCCGCTGACGCTGCCACACGGGCTGGTGCGCGTGGTGCTGGCCGAGCAGTTGTATCGCGCTGCGTCCCTGCTTGCAGGTCATCCTTATCACAGAGAGTGAAATGTGAACGAGTGAACAAGCGCAGCCATCCGGGCGCAACTCCAACCTCCATGACCATCGTTAAAATCGGTAAATAATGTTCGAGAAACCAATTTACCTCGCTTCACGCAGTCCCCGCCGCCGCGAACTGCTGCGCCAGATTGGCGTGACCTTCGAGATCATCCCGTTGCGCGAGGCGCCACGTCATCCAGCCGATGTCGATGAAACGCCGCGACCCGGCGAAACGCCCGAAGCCTATGTGCTGCGGGTGGCCTGTGAGAAAGCCCAGGCCGCCGTAGGCATCACGCGCGCGCGCCGTCTGGCGGGGCGACCGGTGTTGGCGGCAGACACAACGGTGGTGTGCGACGACATGATTCTCGGTAAACCGGAAAATGCCGCCGCGGCCTTACGCATGCTCACGTCACTGGCCGGCCGCGCGCATCGCGTGCTGACTGCAGTCGTCGTCAAGGCCGGCGATGTGATCGACACCAGGGTTTCAGAGTCCCAGGTCTGGTTTCGTGCGTTGACAGCCGAGGAAATCCGTCGTTATATCGCCACCGGCGAATCGACTGACAAGGCCGGTGCTTACGCGGTGCAGGGACGCGCCGCAGCCTTTATCACGCGAATCGAGGGCAGCTATTCCGGTATCATGGGATTGCCTCTTGCTGAAACCGCCGAACTGTTGCGCAGCCACGGCATCAGCGTTCCCTGAAATTCGCCATGAGCGAAGACATACTGATCAACATTACCCCGCAGGAAACCCGCGTCGCCGTGATCGAACACGGCGTGACGCAGGAACTGCATATCGAGCGCGCCTCGTCGCGCGGGTTCGTCAGCAACATCTACATGGGGCGTGTCGTGCGTGTGCTGCCCGGCATGCAGTCGGCGTTTGTCGACATCGGCGGTGAGCGCGCGGCGTTCCTGCATGTGGCCGACATCTGGGGCAATCGCGTCAATGGCGATCCCGGGCTGCCGATCGAGCGCTTGCTCAATGAAGGACAGAGCCTGATGGTGCAGGTGATCAAGGACCCGATCGGCACCAAGGGCGCGCGGCTGTCGACACAAATCAGCATTGCCGGCCGGCTGCTGGTCTATCTGCCGCAGGAATCGCATATCGGCATTTCCCAGCGCATTGAGGACGAGGAAGAACGCGTGCATCTGCGGGAGAAGCTGCGGCACCTGCTGCCCGCCGACGAAAAGGGCGGCTTTATCATCCGCACCGTGGCCGAAGCGGCTTCCGACCGCGAGATCGCATCCGACGTCGAATACCTGCGCAAGCTGTGGCATGACATCCGCGAGCAGGCGCGCACCGCACCGCAGCTGGCGCTGCTCTACCGGGATCTCAATCTGGGCATGCGCGTATTGCGCGACTTCGCGCACGAAGACACCGGGCGGATTTACGTCGATTCGCGGGAAACCCACCAGACCATGAGTCAGTTCGCCGGCCAGTTCACGCCCAATGTGCTGGCTCGGCTGACCCATTACCAGGGCGAACGACCGTTGTTCGACCTGCACAACGTTGAGGACGACATCGAGCGCGCGCTGGCGCGCCGCGTCGACCTGAAGTCCGGTGGTTACCTGATCATCGATCAGACTGAGGCGCTGACCACGGTGGACGTCAACACCGGCAGCTTCGTCGGCGGCCGCACTCTAGACGACACCATATTCAAAACCAACCTGGAGGCGGCGCAGGTCATTGCCCGCCATCTGCGGCTGCGCAATCTTGGCGGTATCATCATCATCGATTTCATCGACATGGATACCGAAGAGCACCGCAATGCCGTGCTTAACGAATTTCGCAAGGCACTGGCGCGTGACCGTACGCGGATGACCATCAACGGCTTCACCCAGTTGGGGCTGGTGGAGATGACGCGCAAGCGCACCCGCGAAAGCCTGGCGCACGTGTTGTGCGAGCCGTGCCCGACTTGCACCGGGCGTGGCGTGCTGAAAACCGCGCAGACCGTGTGCTATGAAGTGCTGCGCGAGCTGGTGCGTGAATCGAGGCAGTTTGAGTCGCGCGAGTTCCGCATACTGGCATCGCAACAGGTCATCGACATGTTTCTTGACGAGGAATCGCATAATCTCGCGATGCTGTCGGACTTCATCGGCAAGCCGATTTCGCTGCAGGTGGAGTCGGCCTACAATCAGGAGCAGTTCGATATCGTGCTGATGTAACCGTGCCGATGTAAGGTGGCCGCTCCGCTCATCCGTTCCGTTTCGAGACCCCATGGCGACTAGCGCAGCATCGCAATCCCGCGTCATCTCATCTTCCCGCCGCGCCAGCCCCGAACTGCGTCGTCTTGCAGAGCAGGTGTTTACGCGCGCAGCCGGTGCGCCGCTGGTTGGCGGCAATAAGGTACTGATCCTGCGCGATGCCGGTGAAAATTATCCGGCATGGCTGGCGGCGATTAGTGCTGCACGCCGTTCGGTGCTGTTCGAAAATTACATCATCGCCAACGATGCTGCGGGACGAGAATTCGTTGCAGCGCTGACCGAACGTGCCAATACGGGCATTGCAGTGCGGTTGATTTACGACTGGATGGGCGCGCTGGGCGTCGGCACCCGCAGCCTGCTGCAACCGCTGCTTGATGCCGGTGGTGTCGTGCGTTGCTTCAACACACCGCACATCGACAGTCCGTTCGGCTGGCTGACACGCGATCATCGCAAGATGCTCACCGTCGACGGCACGGTGGGTTATGTGAGCGGCTTGTGTGTCAGCAGCAAATGGCAAGGCAATCCGGGGCGCGGCATTGATCAGTGGCGCGATACCGGCATCGAGATTCGTGGCCCTGCGGTTGCTGACATAGAACGGGCCTTCGCCCAGACCTGGGCTGCGGCTGCCGGTGACGACATCGATGAACTGGATGTGGATCTGGCGACCGATACGCCCCCTGCCGGCGACGTCCTGGTGCGGGTGCTGGCCAGCCAGCCCACTACCGCCGGCATGTATCGTCTGGACCAGATGATTGCGGCGATGGCGAGCGATACCTTGTGGCTGACGGACGCTTATTTTGTCGGCGTAGCGCCCTATGTACAGGCATTGCGTGCAGCCGCCATGGACGGCGTTGATGTGCGGCTGCTGGTGCCTGGCACCAGTGACATGCCGCTGCTGTCGCGGCTTTCACGCTCGGGGTATCGACCGTTGCTGGAAGCCGGCATCCGCGTGTTTGAATGGAATGGCGCGATGCTGCATGCCAAAACCGCGGTGGCCGATGGTCGCTGGGCACGTGTCGGTTCCACTAATCTCAATATCGCCAGCTGGATAAGCAACTACGAGCTTGATGTGGCGATCGAGGATGAAGGCTTTGCGCGTCGCATGCAGGACATGTACGAGGAAGATCTGGTGAACACGACCGAGATCGTGCTCAGCGACAAGCGGCGTGTCCGTCCTTCAGCCGTACCAAGACGCCCGGCGGCCGGTTCGAGCGGGCGCGCGTCGCGCGCCGCTGTCGGCGCACTGCGCATTGGCAATACCGTGGGTGCGGCCTTCAGCAGCAGGCGCACACTGGGGCCGGCCGAATCCGGATTGATGTTCACCATCGCGCTGGGATTTTTGCTGCTCGCAGTGATAGCGGTGG
>JAYUYQ010000260.1:0-4099 GCA_043752435.1 Betaproteobacteria bacterium | reverse complement strand
TAGTTTTGGGTGGTCCGTGATTTAGCAAAATACCAAGGGGGATAAAAATGCAACGCCGTTCATTTATAAAACATACCGGATTGGCCGGCATACTCGCGGCGGCTTCGGCGCCTGCGTTCGCGCAGGCGGCACCCGAGGTCAAGTGGCGTCTCGCGTCGAGCTTTCCAAAAAGCCTCGACACCATTTTCGGCGGCGCGGAATTGATATCAAAGCGCGTGGCGGCGGCCACCAATAACAAATTTCAGATTCAAGTATTTGCTGGTGGGGAAATCGTGCCGCCGTTTGGCGTGGTGGACGCGGTGCAAAATGCCACGGTGCAATGCGCTCAGACGGCGCCGTATTACTTTTTCGGTAAGGATCCGACGTTCGCGTTCGGCTGCACTATTCCATTCGGGATGAATGCGCGGCAGCAGAACGCGTGGATGCTGCACGGCGGCGGGCGTCAGCTCTTCAATGATTTTCTCAAGGAATACAACATCGTCAGCTTTGGCGCGGGTAACACCGGGGCGCAGATGGGCGGCTGGTTCCGCAAAGAGATCAAGACCGTGGCTGATCTGAAGGGGCTTAAGTTTCGCGTCGCCGGAACCGGTGGATTGCCACTGGCGAAACTCGGCGTGGTGCCGCAGCAGATTGCCGGCGCAGACGTTTATCCCGCGCTGGAAAAAGGCACCATCGACGCGGCGGAATGGGTGGGGCCGTACGACGACGAAAAGCTCGGCTTCTACAAAATCGCCAAGTTTTATTATTATCCCGGCTGGTGGGAGGGCGGGGCGGAACTGGATCTGTTTGTGAACAACAAGGCGTTCAACGAATTGCCGAAGGAATATCAGTCGATACTGGAGTCGGCCTGTCACGAGGCGAATCTCAGCATGCTGGCAAAGTACGATGCTGTAAACCCGCCGGCATTAAAGCGCTTGATCGCCAATGGCGTGAAGTTGCAGCCCTTCTCGAACGAGATCATGGCAGCCTGCTACAAAGCGACGAAGGAGGTCTACGACGATATCGCCGGCAAGAACGCCAAATTCAAGAAGATTTACGAGCCGTGGAAAAAATTCCGCAGCGAGCAGGTCGAGTGGTTTGCAGTGGCGGAAAACCGCTTTGATAATTTTATGCTGGCCGCCGAGCGGCTGGGGCAGAAGCGGTAATACGAAACGCAGCCAGAAAACTAAACGGCACGTTCGGCCAGGCTGGCGAGCGTGCCGTTTTTATTTTGCAGTGTCCGGTGCGCCACCGCCCATGGCTTTCTCAAGCGCCCTGGTGGCGTCGTCTTGCTCGGTGCTTCCGGTGCCGCCGGTGGCGGGAACCTGGATGTGGATGTTTTGCGTATGCACCTTGGCCTTGGTTTGCAACCCGCCTGAAACAATATTCGGGAAGGCGATGATGAGGCCCACCATAATCACCTGGATCACCACAAACGGCACCGCGCCCCAGTAAATCTGGCCGGTAGTGACCGGCGCGATGCTGCGTCCAGTCACGCGGTCGAGATAGGCTTTGTCCGGCGCCACGCTGCGCAAATAAAACAGCGAAAAGCCAAACGGCGGATGCATGAACGAGGTTTGCATGTTGACAGCCAGCAGCACGCCGAACCAGATCAAATCAATGCCGAGTTTTTCGGCGACGGGGGCGAGCAGTGGCACCACGATGAACGCGAGCTCAAAAAAATCCAGAAAAAACGCCAATACAAATATCAAGATGTTGACCACAATCAAAAAGCCCAACTGCCCGCCGGGCAGGCTGGTGAGCAGATGTTCCACCCACACATGACCGTTGACGCCGTAAAAAGTCAGGCTGAACACGCGCGCGCCGATCAGAATAAACACCACGAAGGTCGAGAGTTTGGCGGTGACATTCATCGCCTGTTTTAGTAATTTAAGTGACAGCCGCCGCCGCGCCAGCGCCATGATGAGCGCGCCGGTGGCGCCCATGGCGCCGCCCTCGGTGGGTGTGGCCACACCGAGAAAGATGGTGCCCAGCACCAGAAAAATCAACGCCAGCGGCGGTATCAGCACAAACGTCACGCGCTCGGCCATCTGCGACAACAAATTTAACCTGAGCACCTTGTTGACGAGCGCGAAACCGAAAGCCGCACCGATGGCCACCGACGTCGTGACGATAATGCGCTCATCGGTGGAGACTTCGGCATGGCGCTGGTTGTAGTACATCACCCAAAATGTAACGCCGATGGCAACGGTGACCACAGTCAGCACCAGCAGCGAACGATTCCCCGAATTGCCGTCGGCTTCGCGCAGGGTGCGCGCCTCCAGCGGCAGCGCAGGCGCCCACGCCGGTCGCATGAGGGTGGCGCCCAGCACAAACAGCGCGTAGAACGCCGCCAGCATCAGGCCCGGCACAAACGCGCCCGCGTACATATCACCCACCGAGCGGCCCAGTTGATCGGCCATGATAATCAGCACCAGCGACGGCGGGATAATCTGCGCCAGCGTGCCCGATGCGGCAATGACGCCCGACGCCAGCCGCCGGTCGTAACCATAGCGCAGCATGATGGGCAGCGAAATCAGTCCCATGGAAATCACCGATGCCGCCACCACGCCGGTGGTCGCGGCGAGCAGCGCACCGACAAAAATAACCGCATAAGCCAGGCCGCCGCGCACCGCGCCAAACAATTGGCCGATGGTGTCGAGCAAATCTTCGGCCATGCCGCTGCGCTCCAGAATCAGCCCCATGAAGGTGAAGAACGGCACCGCCAGCAGAGTGTCGTTGGACATCACGCCCCAAATACGCTCGGGCAACGCTTGCAGCAGTGCAGGTTGCAGCAGGCCGAGCTGAATGCCCAGCACGCCGAAGCCAAGCCCCACGGCGGCCAGGGCGAACGCCACCGGGTAGCCCATGAGCAACACAATCACCAGCGCCAGGAACATCAGCGGCGCGATGTTGTCGATCAGGAACGCGGTCATTTTTGCCTATCCTGCGAACCCTGCGAAGGCATCGCGGCTTCGCGTTCCGCGGCCAGTGATTTTTCACCGCGCTCGCGCAGGATTTCGTTTGCGAGTTCTTCTTCTGCGGTTTGGGTGACTATTTTTTCGTGCGGGTCGGGAATCAAGTGCATCAGAAACGCGACGCGTTTAATCAGCTCTGACAACCCCTGCGCGATCAGCAGCAGAAATCCCACCGGCACCATCAGGCGCGCCGGCCAGATGACGAGTCCGCCTGCGTTGGCGGACACTTCGTTGCGCGTATAGGCGTCCACAAACAGCGGCCACGACAACCACATAATGAGTCCGGCCATGGGCAGCAGAAAAAACAGCGTGCCGAAGATGTCGATGCCCGCGCGCACCCGCGCGGAAAAACGCGAGGTAATAATGTCGATGCGGACATGTTCGTTGTGTTTGAGCGTGTAACCCGCGCAGAATAAAAAAATCATCGCGAACAAATACCACTGAATTTCAAGAAGCGAATTGGAGCTGTAGTTAAATATTTTTCGCACGGTGGCGTTGCCGGCGCTGATGAGCACCGTGGCCAGCACCAGCCAGCAAACGCTCTGACCGATGCGTTCGTTCATCGCGTCTATCGCGCGTGACAGTGCAAGCAGGACTTTCAAAAGGCGCTTCCCGAGAGATTGACGGTTATGTGCAGCCGGCGTGGTGAATTATAGCGGGCTTCCCGAATGCGATACGTTACACTGCCTCGCTCCGTTTGAACGTGATGGATTTTGATTGACCGCTAACGCCCCATCGACCGCGCCGGTATCCGCGCGCCTGCTTGCCGTTGTATTCCTGCCGTTCGCGGCGGGCTATTTTTGCTCGTTCTTGTTTCGCAATGTTAATTCGGTGGTGTTCCCTGAATTGACGCAGCAATTCGGATTGTCGCCCGGCACGCTGGGCCTGCTCACCAGCGCGTATTTCGTTACCTTCGCCGCCGCGCAATTGCCGCTGGGCATATTGATGGATCGCTACGGTCCGCGCCGCGTGAACGCCAGCATGCTGCTGGTGGCAGCAACGGGGGCGCTGGTGTTTTCGCAGGCGTCAGGCCTGCCGGGTTTGTTGCTGGGCCGCGCGCTGATCGGTTTGGGCGTGGCAGTGTGCCTGATGTCGTCGATGACGGCGTTTGTGATCTGGTTTCCGCGCGAACGTACCGCCAC
>JAYUYQ010000259.1:0-4106 GCA_043752435.1 Betaproteobacteria bacterium | reverse complement strand
TGATCGCGGGAATCTCGTTATGGGCAAGAACTTTCAGCAGATCGTGGCCGATACCGGGCTCGTTGTAATTCACATAACAGGTCGCAAAAATCGCGACCTTGCCCGGCGCGGTTTTGCCGTCTTTCACCGGGAATGTGGCATCGGGCTTCGCCGTCGAGCGGAATTTTGCGCTGTCGTATTCGGGCAGCACACGATCCTGGTGGATGCCCAACACACTGTCCATGATCTTGCGTACGGGTGCGGCTTTGTTCGCGGCATTGACCATCTGCACCACCACCGGAATCGAGGCCAGCTTGCCCAGCGCATCGGTGCTCGACAACAACTTGTCGCGAAATGACACTTCGCCCTTGCGGAATTTCACCGCCTTGGCGCGCAGCATCAGGTGCGGGAAATCCACGTTCCATTCGTGCGGTGGCACGTAGGGACACTTGGTCATGTAGCACATGTCGCAGAGGTAACAGCGATCAATGACTTCCCAGTAATCCTTCTTGGGAATACCGTCGACTTCCAGCGTCGGGCTTTCATCGACCAGGTCGAACAGTTTGGGAAAGGCCGTGCACAGATTTACGCAGCGTCGGCAACCGTGGCAGATGTCGAAAACGCGCTCAAGCTCGTGGTTGAGTTTGCCTTCGTCGTAAAAGTCTGCCGACTGCCAGTCCAGCGGGTGCCGGGTGGGGGCCTCGAGACTACCTTCGCGAACAGTCATGGTGTGCAGCACCGTTTATTAATGTTTTCCAAAAACATGACAGCTTGTGCGGGCGCATGTTTTTGTCATTTTTATGGAACTTCCAATAGTGGCAACGTCAGAAAAGAAAGAGGCGCACGCGCGCCTCTTTCCATCACAGACAACAGACCTGATCAGTCAGCCAGTGCGTCGAGGGCTTTCTGGAAGCGGTTCGCGTGCGAACGCTCGGCTTTTGCCAGCGTCTCAAACCAGTCGGCGATTTCGCCGAAATCTTCGTCGCGCGCGGTTTTGGCCATGCCCGGGTACATGTCGGTGTACTCATGGGTTTCGCCGGCAATGGCGGCCTTCAGGTTCTCGCGGGTGCGGCCGATCGGCAGATCGGTTGCGGGGTCACCGCAGGCTTCCATGTATTCGAGGTGGCCATGAGCGTGGCCGGTCTCGCCTTCAGCAGTGGAGCGGAACACCGAGGCCACATCGTTTTGGCCTTCAACATCGGCTTTGGCTGCAAAATAAAGGTAACGGCGGTTGGCTTGCGATTCACCGGCAAATGCGGCTTTCAGGTTTCCGTGAGTCTTCGAATTTTTGAGCTGCATAAAAACTCCTTTAAAAACAATAGTTTACTTTAATACTGCCACTACAAAACGCATTCTGCGCCAAACCCTGCAGCACAAATATTTAGACTAAATCTAATCGGTAAATGAAGTGTAAATCCAAGCTTGAAGCCGAGTCAACCGGCGCGACGCTGAGCGCATCGGCACGCCATCCCTTAACCGCAGGCAAAACGGAAAATGTCCGCTGAAACTATTCCGTGCCCACCAGTTGCGGCGCCCGTGTCCGCGACTGACGACGTGGCTTGGGCTCGGTGTTTCGTACAAGATAGCGGGACAGCTCGTTAAGCGCCTGCTCGTATACCCCGCGCTTGAACTCGATGACATCCTGGGTCGGCGCCCAGTAATCATGCCAGCGCCAGGCGTCGAATTCGGGTTTTTCCGTGGCGCGCAGGCAGACGTCGCAATCGCGCCCCACCAGTCGCAGCAGGAACCAGATCTGTTTCTGGCCGCGGTAATTGCCACGCCACTCGCGCCGCAGCCAGCGTTCCGGAACCTCGTAGCGCAACCAGTCACGGGTGCGTCCCAGCACTTGCACGTGCTCGGGTTTCAAACCGACTTCTTCGTGCAATTCACGGTACATCGCGGCTTCCGGACGTTCACCCCCGTTAATCCCGCCCTGTGGGAACTGCCACGAATGTTCGCGTACCCGCTTACCCCAGAACACGTCGTTTTTGCAATTGCACAAAACGATCCCAACGTTGGGGCGATAGCCATCTCTGTCGATCATGGGCATCCCCGAATCTGTTAACCATATGGAATTGATTTTTTCACAAATCCCCGGGCATTGATAGCCCGCATTCCAGACAGATTTCAGGGGTAAAGATGGGTGGCATCGCTGCGATTCATGGTGCGCAGCCCGTCGACAAACAACGGGAACTCCATTCCATGGCGCAGCTCCAGCTCCACGGCCCGGCGCTCCAGGTCTGCCCAGACCAGCGGGCCCGGCGGATCGCGAAAGCCAAAGGCAATCACATTGCCCGGTTTGCGCGCCGGCAGGCACAGGGTGCCCTCGGAAAACACGCCCTCGATGCGTTTGAGGACTTCGTTGAACTGGCGGTCGCCGCCCCACAGGTTCACCACCAGCACGCCACCAGGTGCCAGCCGCTCACGGCAATGGCCGTAAAACTCACGCGTCGCCAGCTCTTCGACATGGGATTCCGCGTCATAACCATCGACCATGATCAGGTCGGACCGCACCTCGCGACGTGCCATGTATTCGGCACCGTCACCAACAATGACCTGGAATCGTGCGTCGTCCTCCGGCACCAGGAAACATTGCCGGGCGATCGCCAACACCTGCGGATCAAGCTCCAGCACCCGCAGCTTTGCCTGCGGCAGCTGGTGATACATATATTTGGCCACCGAGCCGCCGCCCAGGCCGATCATCAGCACATTGCGCGGTGCCGCCTGGAACAACAGGCAGGCCATCATCGACCGCGTGTAGGACAACTCCAGATCGTTCGGCCGCGCAAGGCGCATGGCGCTTTGCACGGTATCACTGCCGATATGCAGCGAACGCACGCCGAACTTCTCGCTGACATAAACAGTTTTGGTGTCTTCAGATGGTTTGCGCAAACGCCATTTGGGCAGGAATTTCATGGGTATATGCAGCGGATTGTATGCAAGATTCGTCGCAAGGTTAGTCGTAAGGTTCGGTAGAATAAGGGTTTTATCGGATCGGGAACAGGCATGCGCGTCTCGCAGTTTTTCATTTCCACGCTGAAGGAAGCGCCTTCCGAAGCGGAAGTCATCAGCCACCAGCTCATGCTGCGTGCCGGCCTGATCAAACGCCTGACCAGCGGCGTATACACCTGGATGCCGCTGGGCCTGCGCGTGCTGCGCAAGGTTGAGAACATCATCCGCGAGGAAATGAACCGTGGCGGCGCCATCGAATTGCTGATGCCCGCCGTGCAGCCGGCCGAGTTGTGGCACGAGTCGACGCGATGGGAACAGTACGGCCCGGAACTGCTGCGCATCAAGGACCGCCACCAGCGCGATTTCTGTTTCGGCCCGACACATGAAGAAGTGGTCAGCGACGTGGTGCGTCGCGAAGTCAGGAGTTACCGCCAGCTGCCGCTGAATTTCTACCAGATCCAGACCAAGTTCCGCGACGAGATCCGGCCGCGTTTCGGGGTGATGCGTGCGCGCGAGTTCCTGATGAAGGATGCGTATTCGTTCCACATCAGCGATGCCGACCTGGCGCGCGAATACCAGAACATGCACGACACCTACAGCCGCATCTTCACCCGGCTGGGATTGAAGTTCCGCGCGGTGCAGGCGGATTCCGGCGCGATCGGCGGCGACGCCTCGCAGGAATTCCATGTGCTGGCGGAATCGGGTGAGGACGCGATCGCCTTCTCGGATGGGTCCGGTTATGCCGCGAATCTGGAAGCGGCGGAAGCGGTTGCTCCCGGCGAGCGCGCAGCGGCCAGCGACACAATGCGCAAGGTCGAGACGCCGACGCAGAAGACCTGCGAAGACGTGGCGGCGCTGCTCGGCATTGCGCTTGATCGCACCGTGAAATCGGTCGCGGTCATGACCGATGAAGGATTGGTGCTGGCGCTGGTGCGCGGCGATCACATCGTCAATGAGGTCAAACTGTCGAAGGTGCCCGGGCTGGGAGATTACCGGCTCGCCACCGAAGTCGAGATCGTCGAACACCTCGGCAGTGAGCCGGGCTTCCTCGGCCCGATCAATGCGAAGAAATCCGTTCGCGTGATCGCCGATCGCGGCGTCGCAGCGATGCACGACTTCGTCGTCGGCGCCAACGAACGCGGCTATCACCTCACCGGTGTCAACTGGAGCCGCGA
>JAYUYQ010000258.1:0-4108 GCA_043752435.1 Betaproteobacteria bacterium | reverse complement strand
TAGAGGTCGGGGCGGCCCTCCCACTTGGTGAAGTACGTCTCCACGTAGCGCGCCTCATCGCCCCAGATCGTGCGTAGCATAGAGGGCCACGGCTTGGTCAGCGCGAGCAACCCGCCGCCAACCGCGATCGGTTTTGCCAGCGAGTCGAGGAGCTCGGCGCTGTATCCCGGAAGCGCCTGCGTTGCGCTGCCCGGTTTGGTCGCCGTGATGCCGGGGAGCGGCGAGATCACGATCGACCCCGTCTCTGTTTGCCACCAGGTGTCGACGATCGGGCAGCGATTGCCGCCGATGTGCTCCTGATACCACATCCACGCTTCGGGGTTGATCGGTTCGCCGACGCTGCCGAGAATGCGCAGACTCGACAAGTCATATTTTTTCGGTAGGTCGCCGCCAGCTTTAATCAGCGAACGAATGGCGGTCGGCGCGGTGTAGAACACCGTGACCTTGTGATCCTGGATCATTTTCCAGAAGCGTCCGGCGTCCGGATAGGTTGGCACGCCCTCGAATACCACTTCGGTGCCGCCACAGGCCAGCGGGCCGTAACAAACATAGGAATGTCCGGTCACCCAACCGACATCGGCCGTGCACCAGAATACATCGGTCGGCTTATGGTCAAAAGTCCACTTCATTGTGAGTATGGTCCATAGCAGGTAGCCACCGGTGGAATGCTGGATGCCCTTTGGTTTGCCGGTGGAGCCCGAGGTATAAAGGATGAACAGCGGATGTTCGGCGTCGACCCATTCCGGTTCGCAGGTTTCCGCCTGGCCTTTGACCAGATCATGCAGCCAGACGTCGATTTTTGCGTTCCAGTTGACCTTTCCGCCGGTGCGTTGGTAGACGACCACCGATTGGATCGATTCGCAACCGCCGAGGGCTATGCCGTCATCAACAGCAGTCTTCAGCGCAATGGCCTTGCCGCCGCGCATCTGCTCGTCTGCAGTCAGTACCGCGACAGCGCCGGCGTCGATGATGCGCTCCTGCAGGCTTTTTGCCGAAAAGCCGCCGAACACCACGGAATGGATGGCGCCGATGCGCGCGCAGGCCTGCATGGCGACGATGGCTTCGATCGACATCGGCATGTAGATGATGACGCGGTCGCCCTTTTTAATGCCGCGCGATTTCAGGCCGTTGGACAGCATGCAGGTCTGGCGGTGGAGATCGCGGTAGCTGGCCCTGGTAATTTTGCCGTCGTCGGCCTCGAAAATGACTGCGGTTTTGTCAGGCTGCGTCTGCAGGTGGCGGTCGAGGCAATTGTACGAAGCGTTCAGCGTGCCGTCGGCAAACCAGCGGAAAAACGGTGCCTTGGAATCATCGAAGGCCTGGGTGAACGGTTTTTTCCACAGCAGATGTTGGCGCGCGAGATCCGCCCAGAAGCCGGTATAGTCTTTTTCAGCAGCGGCGCACATTGCGCGGTAAGCGTCCATGCCGGAAATATTGGCCTGCGCGACCATTTTTTCGTCTGGCGGGAAAATGCGGGTTTCCTGCAGGACCGACTCGATGGTTCCGGATGCTGGTTTGGACATGACGCTCCTCCGATGGCCGTTTTTACGATGATGATGCTCAGTGTCATCGATGACCGTGGCGCCGGCCAGCGCCACTTTCCCGATTCACATGCTTATGTGTTTATAAGCGCTATAAAATCATTAACACCCGGTCTTGTAAAGAAGTGACAGGGTGGCCGTGGTATTTATCCGTATTCGCGGGCATACTTACAGCTCATTTATGGCGGGCCTCCCCGCATCGCATGGTAGTGAACCTGGTCAGGTCCGGAAGGAAGCAGCCACAGCTATTTAATGCGAGTGCCGGGGGTTAGGCTCGCCACCCCCATTTAACAGGGCGGACGGCGCGACCGTTCGATATGTTGTCAGTGGTCATAACAATAAAAACAGTGTGTGGCATGTGCTTTGCCTTCGTGCTTGCAGTGTGGGGGGCTCAGCCGTCGCATGCCGTCGACGGCATGGCGATCGAGTCCGGGCAGGATCACCGTACCAATATGTGGCGTGTCAGTGCCCAGTGGCAGTGGTCGCAGCGCTGGCTGCAGGGCGAGCGCTGGCACTTGGGTGGTTTTTGGGATCTCGGCCTTGCGCAGTGGGAGCAGAGCGTTCCCGGTGAACGGACCCGGCTTCGTGAGATCGGCCTGACCCCGACGTTGCGGCTGCAAGCCAACAATTTACGCGGTGTATATCTCGAAGCCGGCATTGGCGCCCACTTGCTGGAGGCGACGAGTTTGGGCGATAAGCGCTTTGGCACCGCTTTTCAGTTCGGCGACCATTTCGGATTCGGCTACCGTTTTGGCGCCAGTGGCGAGTTCGACATCGGTTACCGCTATCAGCATTTGTCCAATGCCGGCATCAAACTCCTCAACAGCGGCCTTGACTCCAATCAACTCCGGTTGCAGTACTGGTTTCGTTAACCGGCCGCGTCTACGCCGTTTTTGCCGGTAAAATGGTGTTTGTAGCAGATCATTTTTCAATCACTTTCCTAATTGACGTGAGTCGCCGTGACCCAGGTTCTTGCCCGCAAGTGGCGCCCCCGTAGTTTTACCGAACTGGTCGGCCAGGAGCACGTGGTGCGCGCGCTGACCAATGCGCTGCGCCAGCAGCGGCTGCACCATGCCTACCTGTTTACGGGTACCCGCGGCGTTGGCAAGACCACGCTGGCGCGCATACTTGCGAAGTCGCTGAACTGTGAAACCGGGGTCACCGACGCGCCTTGCGGCAAATGTGCTGCGTGCACTGAAATCGACGCCGGCCGTTTTATCGATCTGATTGAACTCGATGCCGCATCCAACACCCAAGTCGACAACATGCGCGAATTGCTGGAGAACGCGCTGTACGCGCCGACCAGCGGTCGCTACAAGGTCTACATCATTGACGAAGTGCACATGCTGTCGCGCTCGGCGTTCAACGCGATGCTGAAAACGCTGGAAGAACCGCCAGATCATGTGAAATTCATTCTCGCCACCACCGACCCGCAGAAAATCCCGGTGACGGTGCTGTCGCGCTGCCTGCAGTTCGGCCTGAAGCAGATACCGCAACCCCAGATCCGCGAGCGTCTGGCGGAAATCCTTGCCGTGGAAAACGTGCCGGCGGATGCCCAATCCATCGCTTTGGTGGCGCGTGCCGCAGAAGGCAGTCTGCGCGATGCGCTGAGCCTGCTTGATCAGGCGATTGCACATGGCGGCGGCAAGCTGGAGGAGGCTTTGACGCGCGCGATGCTGGGCGCGGTGGATCAAACTTATCTTTACGCAATACTGAAGGCGCTTGCCGCGGGCGACGGCCCTGAACTGATGGCAGGTGCGGAACGCATGGCGGAACGCAGCCTGTCATTCGAGTCGGCGCTGCAGGATCTTGCATCGTTGCTGCACCGGGTGGCGCTGGCTCAGGTAGTGCCGCAAAGCATCGCTGTCGATGATCCGGATGCGGCAGCCATACTGGAATTAACCAAAACCCTGGTTGCGGAAGACCTGCAGCTTTATTACCAGATCGCTGTACAGGGGCGGGCTGAGATCGGTTTGGCGCCCGATGAGCATGCGGGTTTCATGATGACTTTACTGCGCATGCTGGCCTTTGTGCCGGTGGCGAACGATGGCGCCAGAAACAGCAGCGCACCGGCGGCGGTGAGGAAGCCGGTCGCAGCACCGTCGGTTGTGAAAGCCGACCCGTCATCATGGGCGGAACTGGTCGGGCAACTTGGCCTGAGCGCGATGGCCAACCAGCTGGCACTGCGCTGCGAAATGACCCGGCGTACGGCCGAGATGATTGAGTTGCGCATCTCGCAGGCCGACGAACGAATGTTCGACAAGCCCTATCGCGACAAACTGACGGCGGCGCTGCGTCTGTTGCTGGGTGCGCAGTTGCGCGTGACTTTTCTTGCGGGAGAGGTGACGGGGGTATCTCCCAAGGCCATGACTGATCGCAAGACCGACCAGCGGCAGGCGGCGGCCGTCGCAGAAATACGCGAGGATCCTTTCGTCCGCGAACTGCTCGAAGATTTCGACGGTTCGGTAGAGGATACTTCCATCAAACCGAAGTAAGTTACGCAAATAAGTTACGCAAATTAGTCAAATGCAATAAACCAACGCAGAGGTTGCCATCATGATGAAAGG
>JAYUYQ010000257.1:0-4111 GCA_043752435.1 Betaproteobacteria bacterium | reverse complement strand
TGATGCCGGCTGGATCAGCTCGCCGTGGCCGTTGCCGGGCAACCAATTGATCCTGATCAACGGTGATTCATCCATCGGCTATCGCCTGCCGTTGTCAGTCTTGCCGAAAGCCCTCCCCGCGGGCGACAAACTCGTACGCACGGCGTTGTGCGTCGAAGCGCGCGACGGCCGATTGCACATCTTCTTGCCACCGTTCGAAACCATCAAGCCTTACGTCGATCTGCTGGCCGCCATCGAACGCGTTGCCGAACAATTGAACCTGCGCATTCGGCTGGAAGGTTACGGCCCGCCCATCGATCCCTTGGTGACGGTGCTGAACGTGACGCCGGATCCGGGTGTCATTGAAGTCAACATCCATCCGGCAGCCAGTTGGAAACAACTCGTCGCCAATACCAACGCCCTTTATGAAGAAGCGCGTGCGGCGCGACTGGGCACTGAAAAATTCATGCTTGACGGCCGCCATACCGGCAGCGGCGGCGGTAATCACATCACTCTTGGCGGTGCCAAAGCCGCCAGCAGCCCGCTGCTGCGCCGTCCCGACCTGCTGCGCAGCCTGATCACCTACTGGCAGAACCATCCTTCGCTGTCGTACCTGTTCTCCGGCATGTTCATCGGCCCGACCAGCCAGGCGCCGCGCGTCGATGAAGCGCGTGACGACAATCTGTACGAACTGGAAATAGCCTTCCAGCAGATGGCGGCACTGCAGGAAAAACACGGCGCCGCGCTGCCGCCAGAAACCACCAACCGGCTGTTGCGCAATTTTCTGGTCGACCTCACCGGCAACACTCATCGCGCCGAATTCTGCATCGACAAACTCTATGCCGGACACGGCGGCACGGGTCGGCTCGGCCTGGTCGAATTCCGCGGCTTTGAAATGCCGCCGCATCCGCAGATGAGTCTGGCGCAGATGCTGCTGCTGCGTGGATTGGTGGCGTGGTTCTGGGAAAAGCCCTACCAATCGAAGCTGGTGCGCTGGGGCACTCAACTTCACGACCGCTTCATGCTGCCGCATTTCATTGCCACCGATTTCCACGACGTGCTGGGCGACCTGCGCCGCGCCGGTTATGCTTTCGACGATGCCTGGTATGCGCCGTTCCACGAATTCCGTTTCCCGCGTTACGGCACAGTGTCCTACAACGGCATCGAACTCGAGCTGCGCCAGGCGATAGAGCCGTGGAACGTACTCGGCGAGGAAATAGGCCTCAATGCCACCGCGCGTTACGTTGATTCATCGGTGGAACGACTGCAGGTGCGTGCCCGCGGCCTGACTGAGTCGCGCCATCTGATTGCCTGCAACGGCCGGGCGCTGCCGCTGGTTTCGACCGGTACACCGGGCGAATTTGTCGCCGGTCTGCGTTACTGCGCATGGAACCCGCCCTCGGCATTGCATCCGACCATCGGCGTGCACGCACCTCTGGTGTTCGATGTCATTGATACCTGGAGCAAACGTTCGATCGGCGGCTGTACCTATCACGTGTCACATCCGGGTGGACGCAGCTACAGCACCTTCCCGGTCAATGCCAACGAAGCCGAAGCGCGACGCGTCGCGCGCTTCTGGGACCACGGCCATTCACCGGGCCCGATGGATGTCGCGCCCGAACCGCTGAATCCGGCATTTCCAATGACGCTGGACCTGCGCTGGCAGGCCACGCCAAAGTAATATTATAAGTATTTGATTTAATTTACTATTTTAATCAATCCAAGAGCACAAAATCCCAGCCTAAGCAACACTCCGCCTGGCATTACGGAACATGCGCAGCCAGGGTCCGTCCTCTCCCCAGCCTGCCGGATGCCAGGAATTCTGCGCCGTGCGGAATACGCGCTCGGGATGCGGCATCAGGATGGTAAATCGTCCATCCGCTGTGGTCATGCCGGTGATGCCCTGTGGTGAGCCGTTGGAATTCAGCGGATATTGTTCGGTGACTGCACCACGGTTATCGACAAAACGCAGCGCCACCAATGGCTGCGCTGCTGCCAGCGCTGCGGCATCGGCGAACTCGGCGTAACCCTCGCCATGCGCCACCGCCACCGGAATACGGCTACCCGCCATATCCTGGAAAAACAATGACGGCGATTTCTGCACCTCGAGCGTCACAAAACGCGCTTCGAACTGTTCTGACTTGTTGCGCACAAAATGCGGCCAGCGCTCCGCCCCCGGGATCAGCTCATGCAGGTTGCTCATCATCTGGCAGCCATTGCAGATACCCAAAGCGAAACTATCAGCGCGTTTGAAGAAGCCTTCGAATTCGTCGCGGGCACGGGCATTGAACAGGATGGATTTGGCCCAGCCCTCGCCCGCCCCCAGTACGTCACCGTAGGAAAAACCGCCACAGGCGGCAAAACCGCGGAAATCTTTCAGGCTCGCACGGCCAGCGATGATATCGCTCATGTGTACATCGACCGCCGCGAAACCAGCGCGATCGAAGGCCGCCGCCATCTCGATCTGGCCATTGACACCCTGCTCGCGCAGGATCGCCACCCGCGGCTTGGCGTCACGGTTGATGAACGGTGCGGCAATGTCTTCGTTCGGATCAAAGGTCAGTTTCGGCGTGATGCCGGGATCGTCGGCGTCGAGCAGGCGGTCATATTCCTGCTGTGCGCAATCCGGGTGGTCGCGCAACAACTGCATGCGATATGTGGTTTCAGACCAGGCACGGTGCAAGTCGATGCGAGATTCGTTGAGCATGATGGTGCCGCCAACTTTAACCACCAGCCGCGGTCCGCTATTGACGCTGCCGATCACCGCGCTGTGCTTCCAGAGTCCGGCCTTGGCCAGCACCGCCATCACGGCGTCACGGTCGCTGCGCTTGATTTGCACCAGCGCACCCAATTCTTCGCTGAACAGCCCGGCTGCGGCATCTCCTTGCAGCTCAAACTGTGCACCACAGCGCGCAGCAAACAACATTTCGCACAAGCTTGTCAGCAGGCCGCCATCGGAACGGTCGTGATAGGCCAGCAAGCGACCATCCTGATTCAATTGCTGGATGGCCTCGAAAAAATGCTTCAGGTCGGCGGCATCGACGACATCCGGCGTCACATCACCGGTCGCGTCATAAACCTGCGCCAGCGCTGAAGCACCAAGGCGGTTCAACCCGCACCCGAGATCGATCAGCAACAAGTCCGTGTCACCGCAGTCGGTGCGCAGTTGCGGCGTCAGCGTCTTTCGTGCATCGGTCACCGGCGCAAACGCGGAAACGATCAGCGATAACGGCGCAACCACTTCCTTGCGTCCGTCCTTATCGCTCCAGCTGGTCTTCATTGAAAGCGAATCCTTGCCCACCGGAATGCTGATGCCGAGTTGCGGACAGAGCTCCATCGCCACTGCATGCACGGTATCAAACAGCGCGGCATCTTCACCAGGATGCCCGGCTGCAGCCATCCAGTTCGCCGACAACTTCACATCGCCGAGTTTCGCGATACTTGCAGCCGCAATATTGGTAATCGCCTCGCCCAGCGCCATGCGTCCCGATGCTTCTGGATTCAGCACCGCCAGCGGTGTGCGTTCACCCATAGCCATCGCTTCGCCACAATTGCTGTTAAACCCCATCAGGGTCACCGCAACATCCGCCACCGGCACCTGCCACGGCCCGACCATCTGGTCGCGCGCGGTCATGCCACCGACCGTGCGGTCACCGATGCTGATCAAGAAAGTTTTGTCTGCCACCGTCGGCAAACGCAGCACGCGGTATAAGGCTTCACGGATATCGATGCCTGCAGCATCGAACACCTGCCCTTCGCGAACCAGTCGCTTGACGTCACGGGTCATTTTTGGCGGCTTGCCGAGCAGCACCATGAGTTCCATGTCCACCGGGTTGTTGTTGAACACGGTGTCGCCAACGATCAACCGGCCATCCGCAGTGGTCGTGCCGACCACAGCAAAGGGACAGCGCTCGCGTTCGCAGATCGCACGGAACTGCGCCAGGTCCTGCGCTGCAATCGCCAGCACATAACGCTCCTGCGCCTCGTTGCACCAGATCTGCATCGGCGACATGCCCGGTTCTTCGCTGGGCAAGTCACGCAATTGAAAATGCCCGCCGCGCTGCGCACCATGCACCAGTTCCGGAAGCGCATTCGACAAACCACCTGCACCGACGTCATGGATCGACAACAC
>JAYUYQ010000256.1:0-4111 GCA_043752435.1 Betaproteobacteria bacterium | reverse complement strand
TGATGCCGGCTGGATCAGCTCGCCGTGGCCGTTGCCGGGCAACCAATTGATCCTGATCAACGGTGATTCATCCATCGGCTATCGCCTGCCGTTGTCAGCCTTGCCGAAAGCCCTCCCCGCGGGCGACAAACTCGTACGCACGGCGTTGTGCGTCGAAGCGCGCGAGGGCAGATTGCACATCTTCCTGCCGCCGTTCGAAACCATCAAGCCTTACGTCGATCTGCTGGCCGCCATCGAACGCGTTGCCGAACAATTGAACCTGCGCATCCGGCTGGAAGGTTACGGCCCACCCATCGATCCCCTGGTGACGGTGCTGAACGTGACGCCGGATCCGGGTGTCATTGAAGTCAACATTCATCCGGCCGCCAGCTGGAATCAGCTCGTCGCCAACACCAATGCGCTGTATGAAGAAGCACGCGCGGCGCGGCTGGGCACTGAAAAATTCATGCTCGACGGCCGCCACACCGGCAGCGGCGGCGGTAATCACATCACTCTTGGCGGCGCCAAAGCCGCCAATAGCCCGCTGCTGCGCCGCCCCGACCTGCTGCGCAGCCTGATCACCTACTGGCAGAACCATCCTTCCCTGTCGTACCTGTTCTCCGGCATGTTCATCGGCCCGACCAGCCAGGCGCCGCGCGTCGATGAAGCGCGCGACGACAATCTGTACGAACTGGAAATCGCCTTTCAGCAAATGGCCGCGCTCCAGGAAAAACACGGCGCCGCGCTGCCGCCGGAGACCACCAACCGGCTGCTGCGTAATTTCCTGGTCGACCTCACCGGCAACACCCATCGCGCCGAATTCTGCATCGACAAGCTCTACGCCGGACAGGGCGGCACAGGCCGGCTGGGTCTGCTCGAATTCCGCGGTTTCGAAATGCCGCCGCATCCGCAGATGAGTCTGGCGCAGATGCTGCTGCTACGCGGACTGGTGGCGTGGTTCTGGCAAACACCCTACCAATCCAAGCTGGTACGCTGGGGGACGCAACTGCACGACCGTTTCATGCTGCCGCATTTCATTGCCGCTGATTTTCACGACGTGATGACCGATCTGCGCCGCGCCGGTTACGCGTTCGACGATGCCTGGTATGCGCCATTCCACGAGTTCCGTTTCCCGCGTTACGGCACTGTGACCTACAACGGCATCGAAATCGAACTGCGTCAGGCGATAGAGCCGTGGAATGTACTCGGCGAGGAAATCGGCCTCAATGCCACCGCGCGTTATGTTGACTCATCGGTGGAACGGCTGCAGGTGCGCGCCCGCGGGCTGACCGAATCGCGCCATCTGATTGCCTGCAACGGACGCGCGCTGCCGATGGTTTCGACCGGCACGCCGGGTGAATTTGTCGCCGGCTTGCGTTACTGCGCGTGGAATCCGCCGTCGGCGCTGCATCCGACCATCGGCGTGCATGCACCGCTGGTGTTCGATGTGATTGATACCTGGAGTCAACGTTCGATCGGCGGCTGCACCTATCACGTGTCGCATCCGGGAGGCCGCAGTTACAGCACCTTCCCGGTCAATGCCAACGAAGCCGAAGCGCGTCGCGTCGCTCGGTTCTGGGATCATGGCCACTCACCGGGTCCGATGCATATCGAGCCCGAGCCGCTGAATCCGGCATTTCCGATGACCCTGGATCTGCGTTGGCGGGCCATCCCCCAGGAAGATATTAACTAATTGTTTTTATTAAATTTTTAGTCAATTCTGCAATACAGCTCATCCAACTTAACCGACCGCCCGCCGCGCGTTGCGGAACATGCGCAGCCACGGGCCGTCCTCGCGCCACCCTGCCGGATGCCAGGAATTCTGCGCCGTGCGGAACACGCGCTCAGGATGCGGCATCAGGATCGTAAATCGTCCGTCCGGCGTAGTCATGCCGGTGATGCCCTGCGGCGATCCGTTGGAGTTCAGCGGATATTGTTCGGTGACCGCACCGCGATTATCGACAAAGCGCAATGCCACCAGCGGTTGTGCTGCCGCCAGCGCCGCCGCATCGGCAAACTCGGCATAACCCTCGCCATGCGCCACCGCCACCGGAATGCGGCTGCCCGCCATGCCCTGGAAAAAAAGTGACGGCGATGGCTGCACTTCCAGCGTGACGAACCGCGCTTCGAACTGCTCTGATTTGTTGCGCACAAAATGCGGCCAGCGCTCTGCCCCCGGGATCAGTTCATGCAAATTGCTCATCATCTGGCAGCCATTGCACACACCCAGCGCGAAACTGTCAGCACGTTTGAAGAACGCCTCGAACTCGTCACGGGCTCGGGCGTTGAACAGTATGGACTTGGCCCAGCCCTCACCCGCCCCCAATACGTCACCATAGGAAAAACCGCCGCAGGCGGCAAAGCCGCGAAAATCCTTCAGGCTCGCGCGGCCAGCGATGATATCGCTCATGTGTACGTCGACCGCGGCGAAACCGGCACGGTCAAATGCCGCGGCCATTTCAATCTGTCCGTTGACGCCCTGTTCGCGCAGGATGGCGATGCGCGGTTTTGCACCGACATTGATAAACGGTGCGGCAATATCTTCGTTCGGATCAAACGTCAGTTTTGACGTCATGCCGGGATCAGTGGCATCCAGCAGCCGGTCATATTCCTGCTGTGCGCAATCCGGGTTGTCACGCAACCACTGCATCCGGTACGTGGTTTCCGACCAGGCGCGATGCAGGTCACTGCGTGTCTCGTCGAGCACGGTGCTGCCACCGATTTTCACCACCAGTCGCGAGCCGGTGTTGACGGTGCCGATGACCGAGCAATGCGCGGCAAGTCCGGCTTTAGTCAAAACCGCCATCACGGCATCGTGTTCATTGCGATGGATCTGCACCAGTGCGCCCAGTTCTTCGTTAAACAGTGCAGCAGCGGCGTCACCCTGCAGTTCGATCTGCGCACCGCAACGCGCCGCGAACAGCATTTCACACAATGCCGCCAGCAAACCGCCATCCGAACGGTCGTGATAGGCGAGCAGAAGATTTTGTTGATTCAACTGTTGGATCGCACCGAAAAAATGCTTCAAGTCAACGGCAGTCACAACGTCCGGTGTCACATCGCCCACCGCGTCATAAACCTGCGCCAGCGCCGATCCACCCAACCGGTTCTGCCCGCGCCCAAGGTCAATCAATAACAAATCCGTATCGCCGCAATCAGTGCGTAATTGTGGCGTCAGCGTTTTGCGTGCATCGGTCACCGGCGCAAACGCCGAAACAATCAGCGAAAGAGGCGCAACAACCTCTTTGCGCGTTTCCCCCTCAACCCATGAAGTCTTCATGGACAACGAGTCTTTGCCCACCGGGATGCTGATGCCCAGCTGCGGACACAATTCCATTGCCACCGCATGCACGGTATCGAACAGCGCCGCATCTTCGCCGGGATGTCCTGCCGCGGCCATCCAGTTCGCCGACAGTTTCACATCGCCAAGCTTGGCAATAGATGCAGCCGCGATATTGGTAATGGCCTCCCCGAGGGCCATCCGCCCTGAAGCCTGGGGATTCAGCACCGCCAATGGCGTGCGTTCGCCCATCGCCATTGCTTCGCCGCAGGTCGTGTTGAATCCCATCAGGGTCACCGCGACGTCTGCCACCGGCACCTGCCACGGCCCGATCATCTGGTCGCGTGCGGTCATGCCGCCGACCGTGCGGTCACCGATGCTGATCAGGAAAGTCTTGTCAGCCACTGTCGGCAAACGCAGCACACGGTACAAGGCCTCGCGGATATCAATGCCTGCAGCGTCGAACACCTGCCCTTCGCGCACCAGGCGTTTCACGTCGCGGGTCATTTTCGGCGGCTTGCCAAGCAGTACCACGAGTTCCATGTCCACCGGGTTGTTATTGAACACGGTGTCGCCGACCGTCAGCCGGCCATCGCCAGTCGCAATGCCAACCACCGCGAAGGGACAGCGCTCGCGCTCGCAAATCGCACGAAAACCTTCAAGCTCCTGAGGTGCAATCGCCAGCACATAACGTTCCTGCGCCTCGTTGCACCAGATCTGCATCGGCGACATGCCCGGTTCTTCGCTGGGCACGTCACGCAATTGAAAATGCCCGCCGCGCTGCGCACCATGCACCAGTTCCGGAAGCGCATTCGACAAACCACCTGCACCGACGTCATGGATCGACAACAC
>JAYUYQ010000255.1:0-4114 GCA_043752435.1 Betaproteobacteria bacterium | reverse complement strand
GACCGGTGGTTTCGGCATGCAGACGCCAACCGCCGAGATCTTCAGCGGTGACTTTTTCGCCCAAAGCCATCGACACCAACCCCGGGCTGGACACCGCCATGATTGCGCTTTTGTGCATCACCGCGAAATCCGACTGGCACATCAGCCAGGTTGAGGAACCGAAGGACGGACCAAATGCTGCGGCCGCCATCGGCACTTCGCGCAGGCGGCGAAACTGGGTGTTGTCGTTGCCGAGCAATAAACCCATACCGCGCGAACCCATTGCATCGGGCAGACGCGCGCCGGTGGATTCACCGATCAGCACCAGCGGCATGCCGCGTTCGGTGGCCGCGCGTTTCATGTGCGCGATTTTTTTACCGTTGGTGGCCGAGGTCGATGCGCCTTTCACCGTGAAGTCATTGACCACCAGACACACGTCACGGTCATTGATACGGCCAAAACCGGCGAGTTTGCCGTCGGTCTGGGTTTCGTCGGCCTGCTCTGCATACACGCCGGAGGATCCGAACAGGCCGGATTCGATGAACGAGCCCTTGTCCACCAGGTAGTCGATACGCTGGCGCGCATTCCAGATGCCCTTGGCGGTACGCTTGGCGTATTTTTCTTCGCCACCACCGGCCAACGCCTTGGCGCGGCGGGCTTCGTATTCCTGCAGCAATGCTTCGAATGCCATGTTAAATATCCAATAAAATCAAATAGTTATGAAATTAGACCCGCTAAGGCCGCACACCGGCACGCAGCTTGGGTCCGAGCTGGCTGGCGAGCCGGCCTTGTAATGCATCGATGAACTGGCACAGATAGGGTCGCGTCTCGCGCGGGTCGATGACATCTTCCACGGCAAAGGCTTCGGCAGTACGGAACGGCGAGGCCAGTTGTTTCAGCTCGGCTTCGATTTCGCGTTCGCGCGCCGCGGGATCCGCCGCGCTTTCGATTTCACGCCGGTATGCGGCCTTGACACCGCCTTCGACCGGCAGCGAGCCCCATTCGGCCGAAGGCCAGGCAATCTTGAAATTGAGTCCGCCACGGTCGATGAAGCCACCGCCGGCGACGCCATAACATTTGCGCACGATCACCGAGAACATCGGCACCCGCGATTGCAGCGCGATGTAGCGGGCGCGCACACCTTCGCGCAGGATCGCATCAGCTTCGGATTCACGCCCCACCATCAGCCCGGGAATATCGGCGAACAGAATGACCGGAATGTTGAACATGTCGCAGAGCTCCGTGAAATGGCCCTGTTTGCGCGCCGCCTTGACATCCATGATGCCGCCGACCATCGGATTACTGGCGATGATGCCGACGACCTTGCCGTTCATGCGCGCCAGCGCGGTGATGATGGCGCGACCGAAGGTCGGCTGGATTTCAAACAGACTGTCGCGGTCGACGATCATGCCGACCAGCTTTTTCATGTTGTAGGCCTGGCGATTGGAGCGCGGTACGATGCTCGCCAGCGCGTCTTCGCAACGGTCCACCGGGTCGCCGCTGTTCACAACCGGCGGCAACTCCCACACGTTCTGCGGCATGTACGACAGGAAGCGACGGATCTGCTCAAAACAGTCCTGTTCGTTTTCCGCGACATTGTCGATGGTGCCGGCGGTATCGACTGCGACTGCGGTGCCGCCGAGTTCGTCCTTGTGCAGTTTTTCGCCGAAAGCGCGCTCGACCACCGGCGGGCCTGCCGCAAAAATCTGTCCCGTGCCTTTAACCATGATCGACCAGTGCGACAGGATCGCGCGCATCGACGGACCACCGGCGGTGGTACCCATCACGGCGGATACCACTGGCACGATGCCGAGCAGATCGACCGAACGTTCGACCCCGTCCTGACCGTATCCCGGCACCACGGTGTAACCCTTGCGCTTGGCGGTGTTGACCGTACCGCCGGTGCCGTCGATCAGGTTGACCAGCGGAATGCGGTACTCATAAGCGAGGTCTTCGATGAAGCCGCCCTGGCCGCCCTTACGCCGGTCGCTGCCGAAACCGGTGCCGGCGCGGATGGTGTAATCCTCGCCACCGATCGCCACCGGCCGGCCGCCGATACGGGCGATACCCATCACATACGGCGCGGGTTCGAAGCCGGTCAGCTGGCCGGAAGCATCGTATTTGGCCTTGCCGGCGAGCTTGCCGACTTCGCGGAAGGACCCGGCATCGGCCAGCGTTGCGATGCGCTCGCGTACCGTGAGCTTGCCTTGGGCGTGGTGTTTGGCCACCGCCTCTGGCCCGCCGCAGGCTTCCGCCAGCGTGCGCCGGCGGTGCAGCTCGTCGATTTCAGGCTGCCAGCTCATGAGGTTATGTTCTTAAAAATAACAATTAAAACAATTGGTTATAATGTAAGCGTGGGCTCACTATTTAATCGTAAGCGGATGCTTACCTTCCAACCAATTGGCCACCCTTAACCCTCAAGAATGGCGACAACCTGACCTTCGGCCACCGGGTCTTTTTCCTTGACCAGGATTTCCTTCACCGTGCCGCCGTCCTCGGTGATCACGGGAATTTCCATTTTCATCGACTCGATGACGATCAGGATGTCGCCACCCTCGACCTTGTCGCCGGGCTTGGCCTTGAGTTGCCAGACGGTGCCGGTAATTTCGGATTTGACTTCAATACGGGCCATGTCAGAACTCCTGAAGAGGGTAGAAAAGATCGAAAAGGGTCCTCGGATGCTATTCTTGACCCATATTGTTGTCAAGAAGATTGTTGACAATAATACAAAGCATCCGTATCGTGTGGCCATCATCACCAACCTGCAAAGCATCCATGCCTCTCACCAACACCTTGTCTGACGTGCTGGCCCCATTGCGCACCGGCGTGCCACTAACCCTGTCGCTACCCGAACAAATCGCCACGAAATTATCCGAGCGCATCGTGTCCGGCTCTTACACCCCGGGCCAGCGCGTGATGGAACAGTCTGTCGCCGAAGAATTCGAAGTCAGCCGCGGCCCGGTGCGTGAAGCCCTGCGGCTGCTGGAAAAAGAAGGCCTGGTGATGATCCTGCCGCGGCGCGGCGCGCAGGTCACCAATCCGACCATCCAAGAAGTGAACGAGATTTTCGACATCCGCGCGATGCTGAACGGACTGCGCGACCGGTTGATCGCCGAAGGCAAACAGCGTGAACAGCTGATCCCGGTGCTGGAGAAGGACATCGCCCGGTTGGCGCAAATTGCTGCCGTTCCGGGACCCGGTGACGAATACATCGAGATTGTGCTGCGGCTGAACCGGCTGCTGACCCAGGCCGCAGGCAACCAGCGGCTGCAGGCCATCCTCGGTTCGCTCGCGGTGCAAACCGTGCGTTACACCCGCCTCGGTTTGTCGACGCCGCAACGCCGCAAGCAATCGGCGCAGAACTGGCAAAGCCTGTTGCGCGCCATCCGCGACGGCGACGGCGACGCAGCGGAACGCATCGCGCGCCAGCGCGTGATCGATTCGCGCAATGCCGCGGTCGAACACTTGCGCGCACAGGCTGCTGCCTGAGCGCTTGGTTGTGCCGTTCCGGCGCCGCCGCTTAAGATAGCGGCCTTCATTGCCCCCACCATTACTGCCACCGGAAATTCCCAAGATGACTGCATTGCCCAAACTCACGGATGCCACACTGGAACTGGATGGCCGCGTGGCCACGCTGACTTTTAACCGGGACGATGTGCGTAATGCGCTGACCAGCACCGACCTGGTGTCGGACATCGTCAACACGTTGAACTGGGCCAATAGCTGCATGGACGCATCGGTACTGATCATCACCGGTGCCGGCAGTGCATTTTCAGCGGGCGGCAACATCAAGACCATGGGTGAGCGTTCCAAGGCCCCGCCGCATGAACTGCAGCGTGCCTACCGCACCGGCATCCAGCGCATCCCCTTGGCAATGCAGGACACCGATATTCCGATCATTGCTGCCGTCAACGGGCCGGCGATTGGCGCCGGTTTCGACCTCGCCAACATGTGCGACATCCGTATCGGTTCCACCGCAGCGCAGTTCGGCGAAACCTTCGTCAACCTCGGCATCATTCCCGGCGACGGCGGTGCATGGTTCCTCAATCAATTGCTGGGTTACCAGCGTGCCGCGGAACTGACGCTGACCGGCCGCGTGCTGAAAGCCGACGAAGCCAAGGCGCTGGGCATCCTG
>JAYUYQ010000254.1:0-10208 GCA_043752435.1 Betaproteobacteria bacterium | reverse complement strand
GGCAGGTGCGCAGCGGCAAGACCAAAATCATTTCGGTTAGCGCGCCGCAACGCCTGGGCGGTGATCTTGCGCAGGTGCCGACGCTGCGCGAGCAGGGCTACGATATCTCCTTGTCCAACTGGCGCGCGATCATTGGTCCGAAGGGGCTCAGCGCGGCACAGGGGGCCTACTGGGAAGAGGTGTTGTCCAGGGTGGCGGCCAGCGAAGACTGGAAGTCGACCATCGAGCAGCAGTTCTGGGACAGCAATTTCCTGCGCGGACGGGAATTTGGCAAGTATATGGAGCAAGAATATGCCCAGACCAAGGTCATCATGACCGAGCTCGGTCTGGGTAAATAACACCGAACCAATTTTCTGCACAAAAAAACGGCCGGGGTAACCCGGCCGTTTTTATTGAAACGCTTGCGGTTTACAGCAGCGGCACAATCAGCAGCGCCACGATGTTGATAATCTTGATCAGCGGGTTGATCGCGGGGCCGGCGGTGTCCTTGTAGGGGTCACCCACGGTGTCGCCGGTGACCGCAGCCTTGTGGGCTTCGGAGCCTTTGCCGCCGTGGTTGCCGTCCTCGATGTATTTCTTGGCGTTGTCCCAGGCGCCGCCGCCGGTGCACATGGAGATGGCGACGAACAGGCCGGTGACGATGGTACCCATCAGCATGCCGCCGAGGGCCTGGATGCCGGCATCCTTGCCCATCAACGCGCCGACAATAAAGGCAACCGCGACAGGGGCCAGCACGGGCAGCAGCGACGGCGCGATCATTTCTTTGATCGCAGCGCGGGTCAGCATGTCCACGGCACGCGAATAATCGGGCTTGGCGGTGCCTTCCATGATGCCGGGGATTTCCTTGAACTGGCGGCGCACTTCAACAACCACTGAACCCGCAGCGCGGCCGACCGCTTCCATCGCCATCGCACCAAACAGGTAAGGGATCATGCCGCCGACAAAGAGGCCGATGATGACTGCCGGGTTCGACAGGTCAAAGGTGATGACACGGCCGGTTTCCTCGATCTTGTGGGTGTAGTCGGCGAACAGTACCAAGGCGGCCAGGCCGGCGGAGCCGATGGCGTAACCCTTGGTCACCGCCTTGGTGGTATTACCCACGGCATCCAGCGGGTCGGTCACGGCGCGCACTTCTTTCGGCATATCCGACATCTCGGCGATACCGCCGGCGTTGTCGGTGATCGGGCCATAGGCGTCGAGTGCGACAATGATGCCGGCCATCGACAGCATTGAGGTCGCGGCGACGGCGATGCCGTAGAGGCCGCCCAGCGTGAAGGACACGTAGATCGCCGCACACACGGCGAGCACTGGCCATGCGGTGGAGCGCATCGAAACGCCGAGGCCGGCAATGATGTTGGTGCCGTGACCGGTGGTCGAAGCTGCGGCGACGTGCTGCACCGGCGCGTACTGGGTGCCGGTGTAATACTCGGTGATCCACACCAGGAACGCGGTCAGCACGAGGCCGACGACGGCACTGCCGTAGAGCTTCATCACTGACAGGTTCGGGTAATGCTCAGTGATGTTGCCGAGCATCCAGCTGGTGATCGGATAAAACGCGATCAGCGCCAGCACACCGGCGACGATCAAGCCGCGGTACAGTGCGCCCATGATGTTCTTGCCGTCGGAGGTCTTGACGAAAAACGCACCGACGATGGAGGCGATGATGGCGAAACCGCCGAGCATCAGCGGGTACATCACGGCGCCCTGCACGATTTCGGGTTTCGGCAGCATCAGCGCTGCGAGCACCATGGTCGCGATGATGGTCACCGCATAGGTCTCGAACAGGTCGGCGGCCATGCCGGCGCAGTCGCCGACGTTGTCACCGACGTTGTCGGCGATCACCGCCGGGTTGCGCGGATCATCTTCCGGAATTCCGGCTTCGACTTTACCCACCAGGTCGGCGCCGACGTCGGCACCCTTGGTGAAAATGCCGCCGCCGAGACGCGCGAAAATCGAAATCAGCGACGAACCAAAGGCGAAGCCGATCAGCGGTTTGATGACGTCGCTCATCTTGGCGTCGGGACCAGCCGTGGCGGTCAGGTACCAGAAAAACAGCACCGTGCCCAGCAGGCCCAGGCCGACCACCAGCATGCCCGTGATGGCGCCGCCGCGAAATGCGATGTCCAGCGCCGGGTTGATGCCGTGGCGCGCAGCCTCAGCGGTGCGCACATTGGCGCGTACCGACACGTTCATGCCGATATAGCCGGCAAGACCCGACAGCACGGCGCCGACAGCGAAGGCCACCGCGGTGGTGGCGCCAAGCGCGATCCAAATCAGCACGAACAGTACCGCGCCGACGATGGCGATGGTGGTGTATTGGCGATTGAGATATGCCTTGGCGCCGGCTTGGATGGCTGCTGCGATTTCACGCATGCGGTCATTGCCGTCAGGCTGCGCAATGATCCAGCGGATCGACACGACGCCATAAACGAGCGCGGCGAGGGCGCAGACCAGCGCAAAGATCAAACCATTCGTCATGATTACTCCTAACCTATTGTTTTAACTGAATAAATTTTGCCGGCGCGGAGCCGGGGCCGCGCTAGGGTGCCTTTATTTCGGGCTCAGCGCAAGACCTGCACGCAATCGCGCGTCTGGAATGGACCCGAATTTCCGCGGTAAACCGGGCGTTGTGACCTGCAGATTTGCAACCGGAAGGCCGCATGCATGCAGGATTACAACGCCTCTTTTAAACGTCCGGATTTCGCGGAACGCGCATTATAAAAGGAAAATAAGGAAAACTCCGCGCTGCCCCGCGCTCTGGCAAGGCCCGAAATGCGGACTACAGGCGCCGGATGACCGGTTTGAGCTTCAGTTGTGCGTGCACCGGCAGACCGTTGGCAAACGGCGGCCAGGCTTCGCCGCGAATCAGCGGTGTGAAATAGGCGCGGGCGCGGGCCGTCAGGCGATAGCCATCTGCAGTCAGGAAACTGCGGGGCAATTGTTTTTCGCGGTTCATGATGCCGGCCAGGGCCGCGGGTGCGATGCGCCAGCGATAGGGGTGGTCGCAGGTGCGTGCGATCACCGGCATTACATCGCTTTTGCCCTGCAGCGCATAAGTCACCGCGGCGCGGCCCACGGCATAGGCCTGTTCGACATCAGATTGTGACGCGAGGTGGCGCGCCGCGCGCTGCACGTAATCGAGCACGCTCCAGTGCACTTTCACCTTTAAGGATTCACGCACCATCGCCGCGATCAGCGGTGCGACACCGCCCAGTTGTTCATGGCCGGGGATGCCGTCGCCGCCGGCCTCGGTCAGGCGGCGGCCATCGCGCAGTTTCACGCCTTCCGCGACCGCAACCGCGCACCAGCCATGTTTCGCAATCCGCGCGCGCACCGCAGCGAGAAAACGTATGCGGTCGAAATGGATTTCAGGCGCCAGCACCAGCAAAGGACCATCTTTGCCGGCGGGCAGCGCCAGGCCGCAGGCAGCAGCGATCCAGCCGGTATGACGGCCCATCACTTCCATCACAAAAACCTTGGTCGAGCTGTGAGCCATTGATGCCAGGTCGGCCATCGCTTCGCGCAGGCTGGTGGCGGCGAACTTCGCGACCGAGCCGAAACCGGGGCTGGAATCGGAACCCGCAATATCGTTGTCGATGGTTTTCGGCACCGCGATCGATAACACGGGATATCCGAGCCGCGGCAGGATCGTCGCGACCTGGTGCGCGGTTTCCGCCGAACCGTTGCCGCCGTTATAGAAAAAGTAACCAATATTGTGGGCACGGAACACATCAATCAGGCGTTCGTACTGTGCGCGGCCTTGCGGCAGCGGCGACAGGTCGAAACGGCAGGAACCGAAAGCGCCGCCAGGGGTGTGCATCAGCGCGCGGATGGTTGCGGCAGATTCGGCTGTGGTATCGACCAGGTCTTCGGCCAGGGCGCCGAGAATGCCGTTGCGTGCCGCGTAAACGCGGCCGATGCGCGATCGGTGTTGCCGCGCCGTCTCAATCACGCCGCAGGCTGTCGCGTTGATGGTAGCGGTGACGCCGCCCGACTGGGCGTAGAGGGCGTTGGGGGCGGGCAATGAGTTACCGCGTCGCGGAGTTTACCGCGCCTTGTGTGCTTCGATGGCGGTGAAAATCGTGTCGCGGATGTGTTCGACCGAGCTCATACCCTGGATGTGTATGTATTGCGGGGCGCGCGGTTCGCCGTTGGTACCCCAGCTGACGTAATAATTGATCAGCGGTTTGGTCTGGGCATGATAGGTCGTGATGCGTTCCTTGACCGTCGCCTCGTTGTCGTCGGCGCGCTGCACCAGCGGTTCACCGGTGACGTCATCCTTGCCGGCAACGCGCGGCGGGTTGAAATCGACATGGTAAGAGCGTCCCGATGCCGGATGCACGCGGCGGCCGCTCATGCGCTTGAGAATTTCGTCATCGGCGACTTCGATGTTAATCACGACATCGATGTCGATATTGGCCTGGCGCAGCGCCTCGACCTGCGGCAGCGTGCGTGGAAAACCGTCCATGATGAAACCGGGGACGCAGTCCGGCGCCTGGATGCGTTCCTTGACCAGAGCGATGACCAGCGGGTCCGGCACCAGTGCGCCGCGCTCCATGAAAGAGCGGGCTTCGTTGCCGAGCGGTGAGTTGCTTTTCATCGCCGCGCGCAGCATGTCTCCGGTGGAGATCTGCGGAATCTGGTAGCGCTGGACCAGGAATTGGGCTTGCGTGCCTTTGCCGGCGCCGGGAAGGCCGAGTAACAGTATGCGCATGTAAGAATGGTGCTGGATTGGGGGGGGGAAGGGGGGGCAAGTATAGCTGCGCTGCCGTATCCCGCAAAATCAGCGGCGCAACAACTCTTGCACTTTGCGTAAATCTGCAGGTGTATCGACGCCGGGATGCGGGGCTGCGGCACTGATCGCGACACTGATCCGGAAACCGTGGGCCAGCGCCCGCAACTGTTCCAGCGCCTCCGCACGTTCAATGGCCGCCGGTTTGAGTTTGGCAAAGGCACGCAGAAAACTGCAACGGTAGGCGTAAATGCCGAGATGGCGCAATGCGGGCAGGGTTGCGGGCAGCTTGCGTATTCCTTCAGCCAGTATTGCGGGTGAAAACGCGTCACGCGCATACGGAATCGGTGCGCGGCTGAAATACAGCGCGTAACCTTGCTCGTCGAGCACCACCTTGACCACGTTCGGATTGGCCATGTCTCGTACATCGCGGATGCGGCAGGCGGCGGTGGCGATGGCGGCGTGGCGATGCGCGGCCAGATTTTCAGCAACGCGGCGGATCAATGACGGAGCGATCAGCGGTTCGTCTCCCTGCACATTGACAACAATGGCGTTTGCGGCCAGTCCGAGTTTTGCCGCAACTTCGGCCAGCCGGTCGGTGCCGGAGGCGTGATCGCGGCGCGTCATCAAGGCCTGGTAACCGTGGGCATCGACTGCGGCGGCGATGCGCGCGTCGTCAGTGGCGACGATGATTTGTGCCGCGCCGCTTTTTGCGGCTCGTTCCGCGACACGCACCACCATCGGCTTGCCGCCGATGTCGGCCAGCGGTTTGCCGGGGAAACGCGAGGAAGCAAAACGGGCGGGGATTACTACGGTGAATTTCATGATGACTGGTGGCTGGTGATTGGTAACTTGTAACTGGTGACTGGTGGCTGGGTTTTACCAATTACCAGTTACCAGTCACCAATCACCGCTTCAAAGCTCTTCTTCCGCAGGAACCTTGCGCGCATCTTCCTCAAGCATCACCGGAATGCCGTCCTGCACCGGATAGCCGAGGCGGCAGGGTTTGCACAACAGCTCTTTGGCCGCCTTGCGATAGAGCAGTGGGCCTTTGCAGATCGGGCAGACCAGTATGTCGAGCAGCTTGTCATCCATGATGGTGGGCCTGTGCGAGTCGGGCGATGATAGTGGCGCCCAGTGATTCATCGGGTACGGCATTGACGACCAGCGCCCAGTGGCGCGTGGTGGCGAATGACGTGCATTTTACCGCATCCTTTTCGGTCATCACGACGTTGTGATCGCCGGCAAATTGCAGATCCTGCGCAGTGTAGACGTGATGGTCGGGAAATGCGTGGGTGATGCAGTCGAGCTCGAGGCGCTGCAGGTGCGCAAAAAACCGCGGCGGGTTGCCGATGCCGGCGATGGCATGCACCTGCTGGCCGCGGAAATGCGCGGCGGCGACGGTTTGCTGCGGATCGCCCAGGTTGCGGAAAGTGTCGCCCTGCAATTGCATCGCAAGGGAGTTTGGGAAAGTAGCCGTCGCATCGGCACCGTTGACGACTACCGCGTCAACGGTGACCAATCGTGACGCAGGTTCACGCAAGGGTCCTGCCGGCAAAGGCCAGCCGTTGCCGAGGCCGCGAGCGCCGTCGATGACTGCAATCTCAATATCACGCGCCAGCCGGTAATGCTGCAGGCCGTCATCGCTGATGATGACATCGATTTCCGGATGCGCCGCGCGCAGCGCGCGCGCCGTGGCCGCGCGGTCCGTGCCCACCCACACCGGGCAGCCGGCGCGTTGCGCCAGCAGGCAGGGTTCGTCGCCGTAATCCGCAGCGTTGCCGTTTGCTGGCACGGCGCGTGAGTCGCTGCGTGCCGAGCCATAACCGCGGCTGATAATGCCCGGTCGTTTGCCGTGTGCAGTGAGAAATTGCGCCAGCCACAGCACCAGTGGCGTTTTTCCGGTGCCGCCGGCGGTGATATTGCCGACGACGATGACCGGCAGGCCGGTCTCTACAATGGGCAACAGTTTGCAGCGGTAGGCGCTGCGGCGTAATGCAGCCACCGTTGCAAACAGCACAGCAATGGGCAGCAGCAACACGGCCAGCGGGCCGCGGGTTTGCCAATGTCGCGGAAACGTTGATGCGGGGGCCGTTGAAGCGGCTGATGTCGTGGCGGAGGCAGGCATGACCGGCGAAGCGTAGCCCGTTTGCCTCGGCCAGTCGAGAAACTACTTACGCGGAGCCTGCGTGGTGAAGGTGATTTTGGCCAGGCCGGCTTGCTGCGCAGCTTCCATTACGCGTATCACCGACTGGTGGGCGGCATTGGCGTCGGCATTGATTACCACGACCGGATCCTTCATTTCGCCGGCAGCGCTTTTCAGGGCGGCACTCAGCGCGGCGGAGTTGTTGGCCGGGACTGCTGCCTTGTTGATCGTGTAATTGCCCTTGGCATCGACAGCGACATCGACCTGCGCCGGATGGTCCGGGGGCTTGCCGGATTCCGCCGTCGGCAGATTGATCTGCAGTTCAGCGAAACGCGAATAGGTGGTGGTGACCATCAGGAAAATCAGGATGACCAGCAGCACGTCGATCAACGGAATAAAGTTGATCTCCGGTTCTTCGCGAAAGGCGCGGGTGCGGAATTTCATGCAAATGCCCTAATGCGCTGACTCATATCCATCTTTTTCTTACCCACCTCTTGCTTATGCATCTCTTTCGCCGTGGATGATTTCAACCAGCTTGACCGCCTGCATCTGCATGTCCACCAGCAGTGCATCGACCTTGGTGCGGAAGTAGCGGTAGAACACCATGCTCGGCACGGCAACAACCAGGCCGAAGGCGGTGTTGTAGAGCGCGATCGAGATGCCGTGCGCCAGCACCAGCGGATTGCCGCCGCCACCCGTGGGTGACTGCGAACCGAAGATTTCTATCATGCCGATCACCGTGCCAAACAGGCCAAGCAGCGGCGAAATCGCGGCGATGGTGCCGAGCGTGGTCAGGAAACGTTCAAGGTCGATGGCGACCACGTGGCCGGCTTCCTCGATAGCCTCCTTCATCACGGCGGTGGTGTGCTTCTCGTTACGCAGGCCGGCGGCGAGGATCTGGCCCAGCGGCGCGCTCGCGGCGAGTTGCGTCAGCAGTTGCGGCGTGACGCCGTTCTGGCGGTAGGCCTGTACCGCGTGCACCAGCATGTTTTTCGGCAGCACCACATTCTGGCGCAGCGACCACAGGCGTTCGCAGATAATGGCGAGCGCGATGACGGAACACAGAATCAGGGGCCAGATTGGCCAGCCGGCGGCTTCAAGGATGGATAACAAGCGGGATTTTCCGAAAAAGAGTTATGAATCAAGTTGAGTCAGCTAAATGAGTCAACTAAATGAGTCAACTCAATAAGTCAACTCAATGAAGCAAGTTGCAAAAAAGTGGCGTAACTGTAGCCGCCATGCGCCGGCTCGGCAAGCGCGGCAGAACTAGACCGTTGAGCCGCAACGCAATTTTCCGCTTGTCCACAATTGCTGTGGATAAGCCTGTGCACACCCTGTAAATGAAACGCGTAAGTAGCACCCCTGTCAGGACTTTTCGCATATTGCCTATTTGTTAAACTCATTAAAAACATCAATAAAAACAAATACTTATAAATATTCCCCTATGGTGACAGAGGGGAATGCGCGATGCGCCGCCAGCGGTGCGTGATGCTGTGGATGGGCGAAGCCAGGAAAAACCGTTATGCCTCCGTGAGTTGCGCGGGTTGTTGGAAATACAGTCGAAAAAAACCAGCAGCTATACTCGGGAGATGTCCTTACTCACTATAGATTCCGCCGAACTCGCTTTCGGCCTGCATCCGCTGCTTGATCGCGCCAACCTGACCGTCCATGACGGTGAACGCATCGGCTTCATCGGCCGCAACGGTACCGGCAAATCCTCGCTGCTCAGTATCATCGCCGGCCACGGCGCGCTCGACGACGGCGAAATCCGCCGCCAGGACGGTTTGCGCGTAGTCACGGTCGAACAGGAACCGCTGCTGCCCGACGCCGACAATCTGCATGCCAGCCTGACCGCACGCGGCGGGCTGGAGGACATGCATGATGAACGCGAACGCTGGCGTGCCGACGCGCGGCTATTTGAATACCTGCACCGTTTCGGCCTCGATGAATCGCGTCCGCCACAGACCGCTTCCGGCGGTGAACGCAAACGAGCGGCGCTGGCATTGGCGCTGGCGATGCAGCCCGATCTGCTGCTGCTCGATGAGCCGACCAACCATCTCGATATTGGCGGCATCACGCTGCTTGAAGACCTGCTGATCAAGGGGCAGATCAAGTCAATGATCATCATCACCCATGACCGCGCATTCCTTGATCGTGTCGCCACGCGCATCGTCGAACTCGACCGCGGCCTGCTGCGTTCGTATCCGGGTAATTTCGCCGCTTACGAAGCGCGCAAGGCTGACCAGCTCGCCGAAGAAGAAAAAGCCAGCCGCCGCTTCGACAAATTCTGGGCGCAGGAAGAGGTTTGGATCCGCCAGGGCGTCAAGGCGCGCCGCACCCGCAATGAAGGCCGCGTGCGTCGCCTGGAATCGCTGCGAGTCGAACGCGCCGAGCGGCGTGATCGCATTGGCAACGTCAAACTGGCGCTGGATGCGGGTGAACGCTCGGGCAAACTGGTCGCCGAGCTGACCCAGGTCAGCAAGGCTTATGGCGACAAAATACTGATCAAGGACCTCGATTTGCGTATTCTGCGCGGCGACCGCATCGGCCTGATCGGCACCAACGGCGCCGGCAAATCGACGCTGATCAAGATCATTCTTGGCGAATTAGCACCGGATGCCGGTGACGTGCGTCTGGGCACCAAACAGGAAATCGCCTATTTCGACCAGTTGCGAGAAAAGCTGGATCCTGAAAAGACATTGGTCGAAACCATCAGCCCCGGCTCTGAATGGGTGGAAACCGCGGACGGCCGCAAACACGTGATGAGTTACCTGTCCGATTTTCTGTTCCCGCCGCAGCGCGCCCAAGCCAGGGTCAGCATGCTGTCCGGTGGCGAACGCAACCGGCTGCTGCTGGCGCGGTTGTTTGCACAGCCGGCCAATGTGCTGGTGCTCGATGAACCGACGAATGATCTTGATATCGAGTCGCTGGAGCTGCTGGAAGACACGCTGCAGGGCTATAAAGGCACTCTCCTGCTGGTCAGCCACGACCGCGCTTTCCTCGACAACGTGGTGACGCAGACGCTGGTCGCCGAAGGCGAAGGGCGGTGGAAAGAGTACGTTGGTGGTTACAGCGACTGGTTGATGCAGCGTGCGGCGCCGGTCGCGGCGGATGCGCCGGCAGGCAAGACTGCACCCGCCAAAAACACGGCGCGCGCCGTGGCGCCGGCAAGAGCCAAACTCAGTTTCAGGGAACAGCGCGAACTGGAATCGTTGCCGAACGAGCTGGAGGTGCTGGAAAAGGAGCAGTCGGATCTTGCTTCGCGCATGAGCGGTGCGGATTACCACAAACAGGGTGTCGCGCAACTGAAGGCTGACCGCGAGCGGGTGG
>JAYUYQ010000253.1:0-4134 GCA_043752435.1 Betaproteobacteria bacterium | reverse complement strand
CATAACCCCGTCCGCCGCTACCGCGGGTCACGGTAATGCGCAGTGCGCAATCCGGCAGCTGTGCGGCAATGGTCTCTAGGTCCCGGCGCAGATCAACTTCTGCCGGCGGTGAGATGCGCAATGCGCCACAGTCGGCTGCGAGCTTGGCATACTGCTGCGGCCACCATTGCGCACGGCCATTGCGCATGGCCAGCGTGCGGAACACGCCGTCGCCATAGCTAAAACCACGGTCATCGGCGGGAATCGCATTCGCCGGCAAACCATCGACCAGTATCATCGGCATGCCGTTATTCCCGTTGCATCAACCGGCAGGATGCCGGAGTAGGAGTTCAGATCTTGCGGAACACCAAACTGCCGTTGGTGCCGCCAAAGCCGAAGGAGTTGGAAAGCACGACATCGATTTTCATCGGGCGCGCGGTGTTCGGAACGTAATCGAGGTCGCACTGCGGATCCTGGTTAACCAGGTTGATGGTCGGCGGCGCGACTTGGTCACGGATGGCCAGCACCGAAAATACCGCTTCGATGCCGCCGGCCGCGCCCAGCAGATGCCCGGTCATCGACTTGGTCGAACTGACCGCCAGTTTTTTGGCATGCGCGCCAAAGCAATTTTTTACCGCAATGGTTTCGGCAATATCACCCAGCGGCGTCGACGTGCCGTGGGCATTGATGTAATCGACCTGGTCGTGGTTAAGGCCGGCGTTGCGCAACGCACCGTTCATGCAGCGCACGGCGCCCGCACCATCTTCGCAGGGCGCCGTGATGTGGTGGGCATCGGCACTCAGTCCGTAGCCGGCCAGTTCACAGTAAATCCGCGCACCGCGTTTCCTGGCATGTTCGTATTCTTCGAGCACCAGCACACCGGCACCTTCGCCCATGACAAAACCATCGCGGTCCTTGTCCCAGGGTCGGCTGGCGGCGGCCGGGTCATCGTTACGGGTTGACAGTGCACGGGCGGCACAAAAACCGCCGATGCCCAGCGGAGAAACCGTGGATTCGGCACCGCCGGCAATCATGATGTCGGCGTCGCCATATTCGATCAGCCGGCCGGCTTCGCCAATGCTGTGATTGGCGGTCGTGCAGGCGGTGACCACGGCAATATTCGGCCCCTGCAGCTTGTACATGATCGAGAGCTGGCCGGAGATCATGTTGATGATCGAGCCCGGCACAAAAAACGGTGAAATCTTTCGCGGCCCGCCCGCCAGCAAGGCGTTGTGCGTGTCCTCGATCAACGGCAGCCCACCGATGCCGGAACCGATGCACACGCCGATCATCTCGCGGTTGAGCTTGTCGAGATCCAGCCCGGCGTCCTTGATGGCGTCGATGCCGGCCGCAAGCCCGTAATGAATGAAGGTGTCGAAACGCCGCGCTTCCTTCACCGGCAGATATTGGGCCGGGTCAAAACCTTTGACCTCGCCGGCAATCTGCGAGGTGTATCCGGAGGCATCAAAGCGGGTGACCTTGGTGATGCCGGATTTGCCCGCGGTGATATTCGACCAGGATTCGGTCAGGCCGATGCCGACCGGGGAAATGATCCCCAGTCCGGTCACGACGACTCTGCGGTTGGTTGGACGCGGCATGTTTTAAATGCGGAGGGAGCGCGGTCGCGCTCCCTAGGCTGTGAGATTGACGGCGGCGGAAGGGAAACCCTTCCGCCGCACTTATACTTGCAGATTACGCCTTCAGATGCGACTTGATGTAGTCAGAAGCCTGCTGCACGGTGGTGATTTTTTCGGCCTCATCATCGGGGATTTCGGTCTCGAATTCCTCTTCCAGCGCCATTACCAGCTCGACCGTGTCCAGCGAGTCAGCGCCGAGGTCGTTGACGAAGGATGACTCGTTCTTGACGTCAGCCTCGTTGACGCCCAGTTGCTCGGCAACAATTTTTTTAACGCGTTGCTCGATATTTTCCATCTAAGTCCCCTTTAGTAGTGCGTGATGATGTTTGGATCGGTCCATAACCGCGGCAGAGCCGCCGGATGATCCCGTAAAAACGTGGATTTTACCACAAACCTGATTTAAAAAACCCTTTAAAAACAATATCTTAACTCTTGGTTCAGCGTCTGCTTTGCGCAGGATGCCGCGCATTCTAGCCCATATGCATGCCGCCGTTCACGTGCAATGTACAACCGGTCACATAAGAGGCAGCATCAGACGCAAGATAGGCCACCGCCCCGGCAACATCGGCCACCGTGCCGAGACGTCCCAGCGGGATTTGCCCGACCAGGCCCTCGCGCTGCGCATCATTAAGCGCCCGTGTCATGTCAGTAACAATGAAGCCGGGAGCCACGCAATTCACAGTGATATTGCGGCTGCCGACCTCCCGCGCCAACGCCCGGGAAAAACCTTCGACGCCAGCCTTGGCTGCGGCATAGTTGCTCTGGCCGGCATTACCCATGGCGCCGACCACCGAAGTCACGTTGATGATGCGTCCGGTGCGCGCCTTCATCATGCTGCGCATGACGGCTTTGGACAAACGGTAAACGGATTTGAGGTTGGTCGACATGATCATGTCCCATTCCTCCTCCTTCATCCGCATCAGCAGGTTGTCGCGGGTAACCCCTGCGTTGTTGACCAGAATGCCGACCTCACCCCACTGCTGCTGGATCGCCGCCAGTGCGGCTTCCACCTGCGCCGGATCGTTGACGTCCATCGCATAACCGGTGCCGGTAATGCCCGCGGCGGCCAGTTCTTTGGTGATGCCTTCGGCCCCCGCTGCCGTCGTTGCCGTGCCGGCGACAGTGGCGCCCGCCATGCCCAGCGCCAGCGCGATGCCCTGACCGATACCGCGCGATGCGCCGGTGACCAGCGCAACCTTGCCTTTCAATGTACTCATCGCAGCGCCTCCAGGGTTTGCTGCAGCGATGCCGGATCGGTAACGGCGTAGCCCTGCAGACTGCCTTCAATGCGTTTGGTCAGGCCGGCCAGCACCTTGCCTGGACCGCATTCCACCACATGCGTCACACCCTGCGCGGCGAACGCGCGCACGGTTTCGACCCAGCGTACCGGATTGCAGGCCTGGCGGGCCAAGGCGTCCTTGATCTGTACAGGGTCATTCACCATCGCCACGTCGACGTTATTGATGATTGCAATCTGCGGCGCAAGTAAAGTTACGGAATGCATCCGCTTTTGCAGGCGATCCGCAGCGGGTTTCAGCAGTGACGAATGGAATGGTGCGCTGACCGGCAGCATCACCGCGCGTTTGGCGCCACGCGCCTTGGCTGCCTCGGCACCGCGCTCGACAGCGGCTTTGTGTCCGGCAATGACTACCTGGTTCGGCGCGTTGAAATTGACTGCCTCGACGATTTCACCCTGCGCCGCTTCAGCGCACGCCGCGCGCACTGCATCATCATCCAGGCCGAGTATCGCCGCCATGGCACCGGTGCCCACCGGCACCGCTTCCTGCATGGCCTGCGCCCGGAACCGCACCAGCGGCAGAGCATCAGCAAACGTCAGTGCGCCTGATACGACAAGCGCCGTGTATTCGCCGAGACTGTGTCCGGCGACTACGGCTGGCGCCGGCCCGCCCGCTGCCTGCCATGCGCGGTACATCGCAAATGCAGCAGTCAGCATCACCGGCTGCGTATTCACCGTCGCATTCAATTCTTCAGAGGGCCCTGTCGCGACCAGTTGCCACAAATCCTGACCCAGAGTGGCCGAAGCCTCGGCGAAGGTATCGCGCACGATTTTGTTGTCGGCAAAGCCCTGCATCATGCCAACGGCCTGCGAGCCCTGTCCCGGAAACACCAAAGCCAGTTTCATATTCTAAATATTCCTTACCACTTGCTCATTTACCATTTACTCATTTGCCATTTACTCATTTACCATTTAATTAACACCGCACCCCAGGTAAATCCACCGCCCACACCTTCCAGCATCACGTGTTGTCCCGGTTTGATCCGCCCATCGCGCACCGCTTCGTCCAGCGCCAGCGGCACAGAAGCCGCAGAGGTATTGGCATGACGATCCACCGTTGTAATGACCTTCTCCATCGACAGGCCGAGTTTTTTTGCCGTCGCATGGATGATGCGAATATTTGCCTGATGCGGAATCAACCAATCGATGTCGGATGTTTGCAGTCCGGCCGTCGTCAATGTTTCAAGCGCGACTTCCTCCAATACTTTCACTGCAAACTTG
>JAYUYQ010000252.1:0-10265 GCA_043752435.1 Betaproteobacteria bacterium | reverse complement strand
GTACTGCCGCGTATCGACGGCGCGTCTGCAATCATCGCCGGCAGTTGTTCGACAGCGACCCATGCACAGGTCGCGCGCTGGCTGGAAACACGCCCGGGATTCCGCGTCGATGTGCGCCGGCTGCTCGCTGGTGCCGACATCGTCGGCGAAGCACTGGATTGGCAACGCCGGCAGGCGCGGCGCGATCCCGTGCTGGTTTATGCCACCAGCACTCCTGATGAGGTACGTGCCGTGCAATCAGAAGCCGGCGCTGAACATGCCGGACAGCAGGTTGAAACCGCACTGGCGGAAATCGCCGCCGGCCTGGCGCAGTCCGGTACGCGAAAATTTGTCGTTGCCGGCGGCGAAACATCGGGTGCTGTCGTCAAACGCCTGGGCATACGCGCCTTGCGCATCGGTCCGGCCATCGATCCGGGAGTGCCTTGGACCTGCAGCGTTGCTGCACAACCGCTGGCACTGGCGCTGAAGTCGGGCAATTTCGGCAGCGTTGATTTTTTTGAAAAGGCACTGAATAGGCTGCAATAAGTAGGCTGCAATGAGCAGGCAGTAATGAAGACGCATTTAATGGAGTTTTGGGGATGAACGAAAACCAGTTGCGCGAAGAGATTGCCACACTCGGCCGCTCGATCTACGAGCGCGGCCTGACCCATGGCAGCACCGGCAATATCAGCGCGCGCTGCAGCGACGGCTGGCTGCTGACACCCACCGGCTCCAACCTCGGCCGCCTTGATCCGGCGCGCATTTCCAAGCTCGACTGGAACGGCAAACTGGTATCGGGCGATGCGCCATCCAAGGAAAACTTCCTGCATCTGGCGATGTATCAGGAACGCCCGCAAAACGGCGCCGTGGTGCATCTGCACAGCACACATTCAGTGGCGGTATCGATATTGGCCGATACCAATGCGGAAGACGCGTTGCCGCCTCTGACCGCCTATTATGTGATGCGCATTGGCTCGCTGCCGATGGTGCCCTACTACGCGCCCGGCGACATGGCGCTGGCAGGAGCCGTGCGTAAACTCGCATCAAAGCATCATGCGTTGCTGCTCGCCAATCACGGCCCTGTCGTCGGCGGCAGCACGCTGGCCGCTGCAGCCGATGCGATTGAGGAACTGGAAGCCACGGCCCGGCTGCATCTGCTGTTGCGCGGCGAAAAAATCCGTCCACTGGATACAGCACAGGTCGCGGAACTCAAAAAGCGCTTTCCAGTCTGACATTCAGGCCCATTTCCGGTCGCCGGCGATCAAGCGGGCGGGAATAAGTTGTCCGGAATATTGTTTGCATTGCCAGACTCAAGCGTTACAAGCGGCGACGCAGCCACCTGTCGCAATTCAAGGTCAACCGTCAAAAGGAGTAGACATCATGCCCCTGATCTTCCGCCTGATCGTCATTACATTGGTCGGACTATTTGCCGGCTGCGCAATGCCGTCCGCCATCAAGCCCGGCGCCACCGCCGATGAGCTGACGCAAAAACTCGGCAAACCCACTGAAGTCCGGCCCGGCCCCCAAGGCGGGGAGTCCTGGGACTACGTTTATGGTCCGGAAGGCATTCAAAGCTGGCGTTTCGACATTGACCGCAGCCGCATGGTCAGCAGCTCCACGCAATTACTGACGGAGGAACGGCTGCAACAGGTGATCGCAGGCGTCACCACGCAGGATGAAGTCAAAACCCTGCTCGGCAAGCCGCGGGAAATCGCCAAATACCGGGAAGAAACAGCCTGGGAATGGCGGGTTGCAATCGGCCCTGAATACGGCGTGTTCGTAGTCCGCTTTGGCCCCGACGGCAAAGCCACCGGCTACAATGTAATGAGGGATATGATGAAGGACGATCGGGACCTCGGCCCCTGACACTGCCGGCCGTCAGATGCCAGCCAGCTTGGAATTCGCCGCAGCGAGGCGTTCGACCAGGATGCGCAAATAAGTACGATCGAAATTGAGCCTGCAGATTTCCGATGCATGCTGCAGCGCCTTGATGCTGATCTTGATCATGCGTACGTCGGTGGCCGCCACCACGTCAGCAGAGCGCGTGCCGCCGGCCTCCCCCAGATAGGCCATCTCCCCGACAGACTCCCCGGCCTTGAGCAGACTCAGTAACAGCCGGCGTTTGCGCAACACCCGCGCCTCGCCCGTTACCAAAATGCAGAAAAATTCGCCGGGATCGCCTTCATTCATGATGACTTCGTCTTTGGCAATATCCACCCACTCTGAAAAACGCAGCACTTCCCACAATTCGACGTCACCGAAGGATTTGAAAAAGGACAGTGTGCGCAGGATGTTGAATTTCTCGGTATCCAGCACACCATGCTTGGGTAATGGCGCACCCGAGGCAATCGCCACCAGGTCATTGGTAAACTGCTCCCAGCTTATGTAACGCACGGCCTGATCACGCGCCATGGCGCGGCTCACCACCAAATCGATCTCTGTGGCCACGTCCTGACGGAATTCCGACGGCAGCGGCGGATCGTCATTCAGCACCTGGTTCGCCAGGCCGGCGATATTGGTGGCGCTGAAAGGCAGCCGACCGGTGAGCAGCTGGAACATCACCACACCCAAAGCGTAAATATCTGTCTGCAGGTTGATCGGCTTGTTCAGGTGCTGCTCCGGCGACATGTAGGCCGGCGTGCCGATGCCATCAACGATGGTACGCTCGGTCATCAGCAGCGCCGCGGAGCCGAAATCCGTGACCTTGATATCAGTGTTGTTCTGGACCAGGATGTTGGCGGGCTTGATGTCGCGGTGGATCACGCCGAGCCTGGAGGCAAAATCCAGTGCCTTTGCGCATTTGAACACCACTTCGATGACGTCGCCCAGCGCCAGCAGGTTGTCACCGCGGGTGAAGCGCTGCAAGGTGCCCCCCGACACATATTCCATGACAATGTAGGCATTGTCCTCGTCGGCCACCGCGTCGTAGATCTCGACAATATGCGGGTGGGTCAGCTTGCCGGCCAGTGAGGCTTCGGTGAGGAACAGGTGATGCAGCAACTGGCCGCGGGTCTCGTCTTTCAGCGCGCCCTGAGACACCAGTTTGATTGCGACTTCGCGGGAGTTGAAGGCATCGCGCGCCAGGAACACCGTGCTGGTCGCGCCATCGCCCAGTTTTTTGACGATGTCGTACTTGCCGATCTTGTTGATGATCGATTCCGCCATGAACTGCCGCCTTTTTTTGATTATTTTATGCGCATCGGGCGCAGCCCGGGACAACTTGCATGCCATTGCACACAATCAGGTGATTAAAACCCGCCACCTGTCGAGCGTCAACCTGCCAATGCGCAAGGGCCTGTTAACAATTATTTCGTGAGTGCGACGGCGACGATTTGGCCTCAGGGCTAGGAGCGTCGAGCGCGGTTTGCCCGTTGGCAAACAAGCGAAGACGCGACAACGCACTGGGGCCAAATCGTCCCGTCCCTCCAGGTTGAGGCTAAAATCGCCACTGGCTGCGTTGCCGCACTTGGCAAATGAGTTGCCCATATACTTGATATGGGCCGCAGCAAGCGCCTTGCCACTGACGATTTTGACCACAACGCATCTCACGAAATGATTGTTAACAGGCCCTAATGCTGTCGCAATCCCACGACAAAGCCAGCATGACTGCAACACACACAACCAGCCTGCGCTGGCAATTCTGGATCGACCGTGGCGGCACCTTCACCGACATCGTCGCGCGCCGCCCCGACGGCGGCCTGGTCACGCACAAATTGCTGTCGGAGGATCCCGCACGTTACCGCGATGCCGCTCTGGCCGGTATCCGCGACCTGATGGGCCTGGCCCGCGATGCCGCCATCCCCGCCGGACAGATCGATGCCGTGCGCATGGGCACCACGGTGGCGACCAATGCCCTGCTTGAGCGCCGCGGCGAACGCACCGCACTGTTCATCACCCGCGGTTTTGGTGATGCGCTGCGCATCGCCTGGCAAAACCGCCCACGCATCTTTGACCGCCATATCGTGCTGCCGGATCTGCTCTACAGCGCGGTCTGGGAAGTCGATGAACGCATCGGTGCGCACGGCGACATCATCCGCACTCCGGATGCTGCGGCATTGCGCCGTGACCTTGAGGCCGCAAAGGCTCAGGGCTATCGCTCGGTCGCCATCGTGTTCATGCACGGCTACCGTTATCCGAGGCATGAACAACTCGCCGCCGCCCTGGCCATTGAATGTGGATTTGCACAGATTTCGGTGTCCCACGAAGTCAGCCCGCTGATGAAACTGGTGGCACGTGGCGATACCACCGTGGTCGATGCCTATCTGACACCGGTGCTGCGGCGTTACGTCGACCAGGTCAAAAAAGAACTGCCGGGGACCCGATTGCTGTTCATGCAGTCCAGCGGCGGCCTGACCGACGACAATCACTTTCGCGGCAAGGACAGCATCCTCTCCGGCCCCGCAGGCGGCATCGTCGGAGCGGTGCGCACGGCGCTGAATGCCGGCTGCAATCGCATCATCGGTTTTGACATGGGTGGCACCTCCACCGATGTCGCACATTTTGCCGGACATGACCTCGCCGCGCTCGAACGCACCTTTGATGCGCAGGTCGCCGGTGTGCGCGTGCGCGCACCGATGCTGGCCATACACACTGTTGCTGCCGGTGGCGGATCAATATTGCATTTCGACGGCGCGCGCATGCGCGTCGGCCCCGATTCCGCCGGCGCCGATCCCGGCCCTGCCTGTTATGGCAAGGGCGGCCCGCTGACCATTACCGACTGCAATGTGTTGCTCGGCAAAATCCAGCCGGCGTTTTTCCCGCGGGTATTCGGCGCCAGTGGCGACCAGCCGCTGGATGCGGCCGCAGCCGAAATCCGCTTCGCTGCGCTGCATCAAGAAATTATCAATAAAAACAGATACTTACAATCAACAGCCGCGATGGCTGACGGTTATGTGCAAATCGCCGTCGAAAACATGGCCAACGCGATCAAGAAAATCTCCGTGCAGCGTGGCCACGACGTCACCGGCTATACCCTCGCCTGTTTCGGCGGCGCCGCGGGCCAGCATGCCTGCCGAGTCGCCGATGCGCTGGGCATGCCGCGCATTTTCATCCACCCGCTGGCGGGTGTGTTATCGGCCTATGGCATGGGCCTCGCAGACATCACGGCGATGCGCGAATCCGCAGTGGAAGCACTGCTGGATGCAAAAGAGATCACCGTACTTACCGCGCAGATCGCCGCGCTCGGTGCTGCTGCGCGCAAGGATGTGGCTGCGCAAGGCGTCTCAAGTGAGAACATCAAGCTGCATAAACGCGCCCATATCAAATATGCCGGCACCGACAGCACGCTGACCGTGGCCTATGGTTCTGCGGCATCCATGCAGCAGGCCTTCATAGACTTGTACCTGCAGCGCTACAGCTTCCTGATGCCGGAACGCGCACTGGTCATTGAAGCCCTATCGGTCGAAGCCGTGGGCAGCGGTGCCGGTGTCACGGAAAATATAACAACTGTATCCGCAACCCAAGCCCCCGCCTTCGTCGCCCGCGCCCCCATGTACAGCAACGGCGCATGGCATGACGTACCCGTTTACAAACGCGAAGCCCTGGCCCCCGGCCACAGCATCAGCGGCCCGGCGATCATCGCCGAAGCCAACGCCACCACGGTCATCGAACCGGGATGGCAGACTGAAGTCACGCCGCGCAACGACCTGATGCTGAGCCGTCGCGAACCGCGCCGCGCCGCACAGGCCGGCACCGCCGCCGATCCGATGATGCTCGAGGTATTCAACAATCTCTATATGTCGATCGCCGAGCAGATGGGCGCGACGCTGGCCAATACCGCGTATTCAGTCAACATCAAGGAGCGGCTGGATTTTTCCTGCGCGCTGTTCGACGCCCAGGGCAATCTGATTGCCAATGCCCCGCACATGCCCGTGCACCTCGGTTCAATGGGCGAAAGTGTCAAGGCCGTCATCAACGCCAACCGCGGCCTTATGAAACCGGGTGATGCGTGGATGCTGAATGATCCCTACGCCGGCGGCACCCACCTGCCCGACATCACGGTGATCACGCCGGTATTCGACACCGAGGGCCGCAAGGTGCTGTTCTATACCGGGTCACGTGGTCACCATGCCGACGTCGGTGGCATCACCCCCGGCTCCATGCCGCCCGACAGCCGCCATATCGACGACGAAGGCGTGCTGATTTCGAATTTCCTGCTGGTGCAGCAGGGCCGGTTGCGCGAAGCCGAAACCCGCGCGCTGTTTGCGTCAGCACGCCATCCGGCACGCAACATCGACCAGAACATCGCCGATCTCCGCGCAATGATTGCCGCCAACCACAAGGGTGCGCAGGAACTGGAACGCATGGTCGGACATTTCGGCCTCGATGTGGTCACCGCGTACATGCGCCATGTGCAGGACAACGCCGAAGAAGCGGTGCGCCGGGTGATCGGCAAATTGCGCGACGGGACGTTCAGCTACGAGATGGATCATGGCGCAGTAATCCGTGTCGCGATTCACGTTGACACGGCGGCGCGCAGCGCGGTCATCGACTTCAGCGGCACCTCGGGACAAGGGCAGAACAATTTCAATGCGCCTTTCGCCGTGACCATGGCAGCGGTGCTCTATGTGTTCCGCACGCTGGTCGATGATGATATTCCATTGAATGCCGGCTGCCTGAAACCGCTGACGGTGATCGTGCCCGAAGGCTCACTGCTCAATCCGCGCCATCCCGCTGCGGTGGTCGCCGGCAATGTCGAGACCTCGCAGTGCGTCACCGATGCTCTCTACGGCGCACTGGGTGCGATGGGCGCCTCACAGGGCACGATGAACAATTTCACCTTCGGCAATGATCGTCATCAGTATTACGAAACCATCGCCGGCGGTTCCGGTGCCGGCATGCTGGTGGGCGATAAGGTGAAAGACGACAACGACGATCCGCGTGGTTTCGACGGCACCGCCTGCGTGCAGACCCATATGACCAATTCGCGGCTGACCGATCCCGAAGTGCTGGAATGGCGTTACCCGGTGCGCCTGGAAAGTTTCTCAATACGCCGTGACAGCGGCGGCGGCGGACGCTGGCGTGGCGGTGACGGCGCCATACGCCGTCTGCAATTTCTCGAAGCCATGACTGCCGCCATCCTCTCCGGCCACCGCCGCGTGCCGCCGTACGGCATGGCCGGCGGACAGCCGGGGCAGACCGGACGCAACAGCGTGACACGCGCCGACGGCTCGGTCGTCGCGCTCGACGCCTGCGCCAGCGTAGACATGCAGCCGGGAGATATTTTTGTGATTGAAACTCCCGGTGGTGGTGGCTACGGGGCGGTAAAATGATCCAAACAACAAATTAAATTATTTAAAACCCCCTTCTGACAGGTTACCCATGGCCCGTGTACCGCTGATTGGCGAGGAACGCAGCGACCTCGCCCCATTCATAGCGCGCGTCAAAAGCGAACGCGGCAGACTGATCAATCTGTATCGTGTACTGATGAACAGTCCGGCCATTGCCGCCGGCTGGCTCGACTTCAACAGCATCGTGCGTTACAAGACCACACTGGATCCGGCCCTGCGCGAAATGATCATCCTGCGCGTCTCCATCCTCAACGGCGCCGAATACCAGGCGCGCATCCACGGCGCCAGCCATGCGTTGCAGGCCGGATTGTCCAAGGAGCAGATCGAAGCGTTGGGCGACTGGGTGAAGAGCGACCTGTTCAGCAAGCCGCAGCGCGCCGCCCTCGCCTGGACCGATGCGATGACCCAGCAGATCAACGTGCCGGACACGCTGCACAACGAACTGCAACGTCATTTCGACGATCAGGCCGTGGTTGAAATCACCGTGCTCGCCGGCGCCTACAACATGCATACCCGCGTCGCTCGCGCGTTGCGCATCGAATCCGAATCCGCAGCAAAGCCCTGAACATGAAACAACCTGTGCTGGTCATTGAGGAAGATCCGTTCCTGCGCCTGATCGGCGTCACGCTCGATCCCGCCACCAGCGCGGAACGCATCGCGGCATTTGCCGACTTTTTCGCCCACGATCTGCCCGATTTCGCCGGCTGGCTGCAGCAATTGCGCGGCCGCCTGCCCAAGCTGTTTCCGGCAGAAGTCCGGCTGGTCGACAGCAGCGAAGCGTTGCGCAGTGCCTTAGGCGATGCCGATTTTGCCGTACTCGAATCACTGCCTTTCGGCGCTGCCGAACTGGCCGCAGCGCCGCAACTGCGTGCAGTACAGAAATACGGCGCCATCCCCGGCAACATTGACACTGCCGCCTGTGCGGCGCGCAGCGTCGAAGTACTGACGCTGCGCCGCCGGGCCAACATCGCCTGCGCTGAACACAGCATCGCCTTGATGCTTGGACTGTCGCGCCAGTTGCAGCGGACGATCAATCGCATCAGCACCAACTCTCTGCAGGCCGCGGGATTTACGCCGCGCACCTACGACCGCCGGCATACCGCGAACTCCAACTGGGCCAGGGTCCCCGGCATCCGTCTGCTGCACGAAACAACCTTGGGCATCGTCGGTCTCGGCGAAATCGGTCGCGAGGTGGCAACCCGCGCCGCGGCCTTCGGCATGAACATTCTTTATCATCAGCGAACGCCTCTGCCCGATGCCGTGGCTGCCGCACACCATGCTCATTACGCCGACTTCGACACGCTGCTCGAAACCAGCGACTGGGTAGTGATCTGCCTGCCCGGCAATGCCAACACCCGCCACCTGTTCAACGCCATGCGCCTCGCGCGGATGAAACCCGGCGCACGGCTGATCAACATCTCGCGTCCGGAAATCGTCGATCGTGATGCGTTGATCGCCGCGCTGCGTTCCGGCCACCTCGGCGGCTTCGCACTCGACCCGCTGTATGAAGCGCCGGGCCGCGATGATGACGAACTGCTGCAATTCACCAACGTGCTGATCACGCCGCACATTGCCGCCCAGCCGCGTTTCAACGCGCTGGACGACATAGCCGAACTGATCACCGGACTTGAGGAAAAATGGTCATGAACAAAACATCGCTCATCATTGTCGCGGGCATTGCCCTGCTCACCGGTAATCCCTCCGCATTACTGGCTGCTGATACCTGGCCCAGCCGCCCGATCCGGCTGGTCGCACCGTTCCCCGCCGGCAGTTCAGTAGACGCTGCCGTACGGGTGATCACACCACGGGTCAGCGAAAGCCTCGGCCAGTCCATCGTCATCGACAATCGCGCTGGCGCCAGTGGCTCGATCGGCGCGGAAGTAGGCGCCCGCGCGGCGCCTGACGGATATACGCTGGTCGGGGGCACCACAAGCACGCATGCACTGGCCAAAGCGCTGAATCCGCATCTGAGTTATGACCCGCAGCGCGATTTTGTGCCGATCACGCTGATCGGCCACCTGCCCTATATTCTGGCCGTTCATCCGGGCGTTGCTGCCAACACTTTGCAGGAACTGATTGAACTGGCGCGCGCGAAGCCCGGGGGAATTCGCTATACAACAGTTGGCGATGCGAGCATGGCGCGTCTCGGCGGCGAATTGTTGTCCAATCTGACTGGCATCAAGATTACGCCAATTGCCTACAAGAGTTCGGCGCAATCGGTGGTCGATACCATCGCAGGACGGATTGAATTGCAGTTCGGCACCATGGCGCCGGTGCTGCCGCATGTACGCGCGGGCCGGCTGCGGGCGTTGGCGGTGACCAGCGCCAAACGCGCACCGGCACTGCCCGAGGTGCCCACGGTGCAGGAGTCCGGCATCAAAAATTACGAGGTGACGTTGTGGCTGGCGGTTTTCGCGCCGGCAAAAACGCCACGCACGATGATCGACCGCCTGAACAAGGAATTCACTGCTGCCATCGGCACCACTCAGGTACGCGATGCCCTGTTGATCCAGGGCCTGCAGCCGGAAACCACAAGCTCTGCGGCACTCGCCAAATATCTGGATGCCGAAATCAGCAAATGGCGCGAGGTTGCGCGCAAGGCTAATCTGAAGCCGGAATAATCCGCAAGCTTGCGAAATCAGGCAGGCGGATCCTGTTTGCGCACAACCTCAGCCCCCGGATCCAGCCCCATCAGGCGCAGCGACCACGCCGACAAAAAGCCGATCACCAGCGGCCACCAGGTATCGAGCAGCAAGGCCAGCCCCGCTGCCACTACATAAGTCGCCGCCAGCAGCAGAGCACCTGGATGGCGGCGCTGCCACCAGGTAAACATCAGTGCTGCAGCGAGCAAAAAAAACACGGCAGAAAACAGGTAAATGACTATGGTCATGATTGACGCGCAATTTAAAACACTGATTCTATTGTACATAAGCCAACAACGCGGCATGCGCAGCCGGTGCTCAGCCACGACTGTGGCATGCTGTCTGTCACGATAAT
>JAYUYQ010000251.1:0-23119 GCA_043752435.1 Betaproteobacteria bacterium | reverse complement strand
GCTTTGAGGTGATCCGCGCCATCGGCTGGAAAAAAGCCGATCTGCGCGTCGCCATGGTCATGCACCAGGGTAACGCCCAAAAAATCATTGCCACACTGACAACCATCAACCCGCAGTCCGCGCGGGATATTATTGAACTGGGTCGCATTGATTCCATGCTCCAGGTTCAGGAGCGGCTGGATGCAGGGGGGGTCGTCGGCATGCTGGCGGATCGCACTCCGGGTGAAGAAGTGTTGCGCTCCGTGCAGATTCTGGGCGCTGACGCGAATCTGCCGGTCGGGCCGTTTCGCATGGCGGCGTTGCTGCAGCGCCCGGTGGTGTTCATGACCGGGCTGTATCTGGGCGGTAACCGGTATTCCGTTCATTTCGATGCATTGGCGGATTTTTCTGCTGTTGCCCGCGATCAACGCGATGCTGCCGTGGATGCGGCCATCACCCGTTATGCCGCACTGCTCGATCAATACTGCCGCAAGGCACCCTACAATTGGTTCAACTTTTTTGATTTTTGGCAGCCTGCACCCGCTAAAGAAAAGCCAGCGCCATGATGCCGAGGTTTCCCAGTCGCGTTTTTTTTCCGCACTTCATGCAGCGCGCATCCGCTGCACTGACCCTCACGCTGATGTTGCTGCTGGTCAGCGGCATCGGCCATGCGGCCGCGTTCGATATTGACCAGCTCATGCAAGGGCTGGCGCAAATCCGCACCGGCCAGGCCGGTTTTGTCGAGACCAAATACATCGCCATGCTCGACAAGCCGGTGGAATCCTCCGGGGAGTTGTTTTACAAGGCGCCGGGGCGTCTGGAAAAGCGTACGCTCAAGCCGAAACCTGAAACCATGATCCTGGATAACGGCCTGCTGGTCATTGAGCGCGGTCGCCAGAGACATTCACTGCAAGTGCAGGATTATCCCGAACTGGCGGCGATCATTGACAGCATCCGCGGCACGCTGGCGGGAGACCGCAAGGCACTGGAGCGCAATTACCGTCTCAGCCTGGAAGGCGGTGTCGAGCGCTGGACTCTGCAATTGCTGCCGGCCGATGAAAAAATGCAAGCGATCATCAAACGCATCAGTATCACCGGGGCTCACCACGCAGTCAGCAGCATTGAAATCAACCGGGCTGACGGCGACCGGTCGCTGATGCTCATTGAAAAGCTGACCGCAAAGTGATGCGGGCTCCGGTGGCCCGCACTGCGATCGTCTTGTGGCTGGTGTTAGTCGTCATCTGCGGCATTATCATTAGCCGCAGCCAGTTCACCACGGATTTGTCGGCCTTTTTCCCGCGCAGTCCCACGCCGGCACAGCAATTGCTGCTGGACCAGATCCGCGATGGCGTTGCCTCGCGACTGATTCTGGTCGGGATCGAAGGCGCCGACGCGCCCGCCCGCGCCAGCTTGTCAAAACAGATGGCACTCAAGCTGCGCGCCGATGCGGCATTCGTCAGCGTCAACAATGGCGAACCGGTCAACACCGCGCGCGATCAGGCTTTTCTGTTCGATCACCGCTATCTGTTGAGCCCCGCGGTGACCCCGCAGCGCTTCAGCGCGGAGGGCCTCCGTGCCGCACTGGAAGACAGCATTGATCTGCTGTCTTCCTCAGCCGGGCTGCTGGTCAAATCACTGCTGCCGCGCGATCCGACCGGTGAGATGGTGCAGTTGCTCGGCCAGATCAACAGCGGTTCCCGCCCGCGAATGCTCGACGGCGTGTGGGCATCGCGGGATGGTGCCAGGGCATTGATGGTGCTGCAAACCCGCGCCACCGGCGCTGATATCGATGCGCAGCAGCAAGCCATGGCGGCAATCCGCAAAGCGTTTGATGCGGCGTCCGGCGCAACCCCTGCCGTCAGGCTGGTGATGACCGGACCTGGTGTGTTTTCGGTCACTTCCCGCGATACCATCAAAAGTCAGGTCAGCCGTCTGTCGATACTCAGTTTTTTGCTCATCGCCGTATTGTTATTGCTGGTGTACCGGTCGTTCACTGCGCTGGCACTGGGTTTTTTGCCGGTCATTAGCGGTGTGTTGGCGGGTATTGCTGCAGTCAGCCTGGGTTTTGGCGCAGTGCATGGCATCACATTGGGATTTGGCACGGCATTGATCGGCGAGGCGGTGGATTATTCGATCTACCTGTTTGTGCAATCCGAGCGGGGCAGTCATGACCGTCAGCGCTGGGCGGAGCAGTTCTGGCCCACGATCCGCCTCGGCGTGCTGACCTCGTTATGCGGCTTTGCTGCGTTACTGCTGTCCGGCTTTCCCGGTCTGGCGCAACTCGGCCTGTATTCGATTGCCGGCTTGGCGGCTGCAGCCATGGTCACCCGTTTTGTATTGCCCCATTTGCTGCCGTTGAACTTTCGCATTCGCGATGTATCGGCAACCGGCTTGATGCTGTCCCGTTTACTGCGGCACGCGGTCGCGTTGCGCGGGGCCGCGGTCATGCTGCTGCTGGCCGCCTGCGCCATTCTCTACATGCACCGTGCTGATCTGTGGAATGACAAGATATCGTCATTGAGTCCGGTATCCCGGGCCGAAGTGGAACTGGACGCAAGGCTGCGCGCCGATGCGGGCGCGCCGGATGTACGTTATCTGGTGGTGGTGTCCGGCGCGAGCCAGGAAGCTGCGCTGCAGTCTGCCGAGCGGGCTTCCGCCATACTGCAGACGCAAGTTGACCAGGGTGAACTGGCCGGCTTTGAAAGCCCCAGTCGTTATCTGCCCAGCATGGCGACGCAGCGTGCCCGGCATGAGAGTCTGCCGTCTCCCGACGTGCTGGAGGCGCGGTTGGCGCAGGCGGTGCAGGGCTTGCCGGTGCGCGCGCAACTGTTTGCGCCGTTTCTTGCCGATGCTGCAGCCGCCCGCGGCCAGCCTTTGCTGCAAGCTGCGGACCTGGAGCAGACTTCGATGGGCATTGCCGTGAATGCGATGCTGATGCCACGCAATGGTCACTGGAGTGCCTTGTTGCCGCTGACGGCACCCAAGGATGCGGTAATCAATGCCGGCCGGATCCAGGCTGCCTTGAGCGCTGCGGGGTTGAACGATGTCTTGTTCGTCGACATGAAAGCCGAGTCGGACCGTTTGTATTCCGGCTACCTGCATGAAGCTATTTATCTGTCACTCGGCGGGCTGGCCGCCATCATCGTCCTGTTGCTGCTGGTGTTTCGCTCGCTCATGCGCACGGCAAGAATCATTGCGCCGTTGCTGGCCGCAATTATTACCGTCACCGCAGGCTTGGCCCTGTTTGGCCAGCAATTAATCATTCTGCATCTGGTGGGATTGCTGCTGGTGGCTGCGGTAGGTTCCAACTACGCCCTGTTTTTTGACCGGGCAGACTCCTTGCCGGCCACCCCGGGCATTTTGCCGAGCACGCTGACTTCGATGCTGTTTGCCAACCTGACGACCGTCGCGGGGTTTGGCCTGCTGGCGTTTTCCAGCGTGCCGATATTGCAGGCGATGGGCGTGACTGTAGCGCCGGGTGTGATCCTGGCGCTGATTTATTCGGCAATTTTTGCCCGGCCCTCCGATGCTTAATGAGTACTCTCAAAATAAGTAGTCTCAAAATGAGTATTCTCAAAAACATGACAGCCTCGTCAGAGGCCTGTTTTTGTCATGATTAACGCATCTTTCAATAATACCGGTTGGCAACCCGCGTTTTTGATCCGACTGTCGATGGCGTTGCATCTGTCTGCCTTGGTGCTGGTTATTGTCGAGCCCGGACAGTGGCGCTGGGCGCTGGGCGGTGTCATCGCCAATCATATGGTGCTGACGCTGGCCGGGTTGTGGCCACGCTGCAAATGGCTGGGCCCGAACTGGACGCAGTTGCCGGCCGCAGCCGCCGCCAGAAATGAAATGGCGATGACCATCGACGATGGTCCCGATCCGCGGGTGACGCCACAGGTGCTGGACATCCTTGATCGCTACTCCGCCAAAGCGACTTTTTTTTGTATAGCTGACAAGGCTATGCAGTATCCGGATTTGTGCCGGGAAATCGCGCATCGCGGTCATGCGGTGGAAAACCACAGCCAGCGTCACTGCCATAACTTTGCATTCTTGGGATATTCCGGTTTCCTGCGTGAATTGCAGGCGGCGCAGGGCACGCTGACCGCGATCATCGGGCAGCGTCCCGTTTTTTTCCGTGCACCGGCCGGTCTGCGCAATCCTTTTCTGGATCCGGCACTTCATCGCTTGGGCTTGCAGCTGGCGAGCTGGTCGATACGGGGTTTCGATACCCGTTTTGGCGACGCTGAACGGGTCAAAAGCAGACTGTTGCGCGGCCTGCGGCCGGGTGCCATTGTGCTGTTGCACGACGGCAATGCGGCGCGTACCCCTGCAGGCATCCCTGTTATTCTCGAAGTGCTTCCTGCCGTTTTGGCTGCGGCCGCGACAGCGAAACTGCATTTTGTCACCTTGCGTCAGGCAAGGGGTGATTTCAAATCGCAGGAGACGACATGAAATCAGAAGTGTTGTTGTATGTGGATGACGCGTTGGGCCGTTACGGCTTTCCCGATGGGCATCCCTGGGGTCCGGACCGGCAGAATGCATTCTGGGCGGAGGCCGCCAAACAGAAACTCGACAAGACCGCGCTGATCTGCGCTTCGCGTGCGGCGAGCGCGGCGGAGATTGAGCGTTTTCACGGCGAGGACCATGTGTTGCGCGTGCAGCAGTTGTCGGATCGCGGTTATGGTTCCATCGATGCCGGCGACACGCCGGCCTTCCCTGGCGTGTACGAAGCCTCAGCCCATGTCGTCGGCGCAGCCCTTGACGGCCTGCAGCGCATCATGGCGGGAGATGCGCTCCGCAGCTTTCAGCCCATTGGCGGCCTGCATCACGCGGCACGCGACCATGCCGCCGGATTCTGCGTGTTCAACGATTGCGGCGTGGTCATTGATACGCTGCGCGCGCAATACGGCATCCAGCGCGTCGCCTATGTCGACATCGACGTGCATCACGGTGATGGCCTGTATTACCCCTATGAGTCTGATCCTGATCTGATTTACGCCGACATCCATGAAGACGGGCGTTTTCTGTATCCCGGCACCGGTGCCGACACCGAGTGCGGCAAGGGCGGCGGCGCGGGATTAAAACTCAACATTCCCATGCAGCCCGGTGCTACCGATGCACAGTTCATGAAAGCCTGGGAGCGTGTCGAAGCCCATCTGCGTCAGCACAAACCCGAATTCATCGTGTTCCAGGCCGGCGCAGACAGCATTGCCGGCGATCCGCTGGCCCATCTGCAGTACACACCGAAAGCGCATGCGCATGCGGCGCAGCGTTTGTGTGTGCTGGCGAATGAACTGTGCGGCGGGCGCATTATGAGTTTCGGCGGCGGCGGCTACAACCGCAACAACCTCGCGCTGGGTTGGTGCGAGGTGTTGAACGCATTCATCCGCGGATCGGAATAAAGGGGACTTAAAAGCAATGGCCGGCATCAAACTCAGTGTTCTCGACCAGTCTCCCGTCATCAGCGGCCACTCGCCGCAGCAGGCGATACAACAAACGCTGCGCTTGGCGCAGGCGGCGGAGGAATTGGGCTATTACAGGTACTGGTGCGCCGAACATCACTCGATCATGGCGCTGGCCGATCCCTGTCCGGAAATTCTGGTGACGCGGCTGGCGGCGGCGACCTCGACCATCCGTGTCGGCACCGGTGGCGTGCTGCTGCCGTACTACAGCCCGCTGAAGGTGGCCGAGCAGTTCCGCATGCTCGAAGCGTTGTTTCCGGGACGCATTGATCTTGGCATCGGCCGCGCGCCCGGTGGCGACCAGGCGACCGCGACGGCGATGGGACAGGGTCGTTATCCGTCAGCGGATGATTTTCCGGAGCAGGTGCAGTACCTGGCGGCTTATCTCGACGACGATTTGCCGGAAGGGCATCCGTTCCGACAGGTCAGGGCTCAGCCCGCGGGCGACACCAGTCCGCAGATCTGGTTGCTGGGTTCCTCGGATTACAGCGGTGCTCTGGCGGCGCAACTCGGACTGCGTTTTGCCTTCGCGCATTTCATCAGCGCGCGCGGCGGAGATGTGGTGATGCGCGATTTTAAGCGCCGCTATCAACCCTCACCCCGCGAACCGCAGCCGCAGGCGCTAGTCTGCGTATTTGTGATCTGCGCCGACACGCAAGCGCAAGCGGAGCGGTTGGCGAAAAGCGTGGATTTGCGCCGGCTGAACATGGATTACGGCGTCAACGCGCCGGTGCCGACGCTGCAAGAGGCAGAGTCTTATCCGTATACCGATGCCGACCGTCAGCGCATCACCCAGCATCACCGGCGGCGGGTGGTGCTCGGCACGCCTGAGGTGGTTAAACAGAGATTGCTGGAAATCCAGGCGGAATTTGAAGCTGACGAGTTGATGGTGATCACCATCACTGGTGATTACGACTCGCGTCTGCGCTCGTATGAGCTGCTGGCCACGGCTTTCGCGCTGCGATCCCCAGCAGCGTAATGGCAAGCAGGAAACCTGCGAATGTTTAACGCAAATAAAAAATATTTTAATAAAATCAAATACTTATATAATTTTACTCGCGGACATTACGGATTTTTAACGCGCCGATGCCCTGGGCGGCGGATAGGGCGACCGTGTTTCGAGGCTGCATCCAAACGGCATAAATTACGCAATGCGTTTTAGCGCACGCAGGGAGAGTAAGATAAGAAGCACCCGTTGTGCCGTTTTATGCCCTGTTTACTCTCGATTTCCCGGCATGCTGGTAACTCGCCTGTGTTTAAAGGGGAGTCTGCCATGACCTCAAAGGAGATTTTGCCATGACTTCACCGCATAACCCGTTGCAGAACCATCTGCTTTCAGCCCTCCCAGCAGATGATTACCAGCGCCTGCTGCCCAATCTGGAACTCATCCCGATGCCACTGGGATGGGCGATTTGCGAGTCTGGCGGTCATATGACTTATGTGTATTTTCCGACCTCCAGCATCGTCTCGCTGCTTTATGTCCTGGAAAATGGCGCCTCGGCGGAGATCGCAGTCACCGGCAAAGAGGGCTTGGTCGGCATTTCCCTGTTCATGGGAGGCGACAGCACACCGAGCTGGCCGGTGGTGCAAAGCGCAGGTTACGGTTATCGGCTCAAGGCGAACGTGCTGAAACGGGAGTTTGCAATAGGCGGTCATTTACAGCGACTGGCGCTACGCTTTACGCAGGCCTTGATTACGCAGATGGCACAGACCGCCGTATGCAACCGGCACCATTCCGTCGATCAACAACTTTGCCGGTGGCTGCTGATGAGCCTGGACCGCCTGCCGGGCAACGTAATGAACATGACCCAGGAACTGATTGCGAACATGCTGGGCGTGCGTCGGGAGGCTGTCACCGAGGCGGCCATCAAGTTGCAGGCGGCCGGGTTGATACATTACAGCCGTGGCAAAATTACCGTGCTCGATCGTCCGAAGCTGGAAAAACGCGTATGCGAGTGTTACGCCGTGGTGAAAAAAGAGTTTGATCGCCTGCTGCCGCATCATCTTCATATCAAGGTGACCACGGTCGCCCGGGCCGAATGGGTTTAATCGAAGGACGCATGGGACGCAGGTTTTGCAAATGCAGGCATGAGCCGTTCGTGCGCGCGACTGCCTCGGCCATCGATGATTGTGCGCTAAAGCCTGAATGGTATTCATGACCAGCCGGAAAAAGTCTTCCGCCAAAAAAACCGCCCCGAATTCACCAATGGCCAAGCCCGCCGTCCCGGCAATTGGGGCGCCAGAGCCGGTTGTGCCGGCTGGTGCGGGTTTCCCCATCGTCGGCATTGGCGCCTCGGCCGGCGGTCTTGCGGCATTTGAAACTTTTTTTTCGGCGTTCCCTAATAAAAGCGGCAGCGGCATGGCTTTTATCATTGTGCAGCACCTGGCTCCGGATCACAAAAGCATGCTCACCGATCTGATCGGGCGCTATACCCGCATGCAGGTGTTCGAAGTCGAGCACGGGATGGTGGTCAAGCCCGACTGCATTTACATCATCCCCCCCAACTACGATATGGCGTTCCTCAACGGCGCATTGCAGTTGCTGGAGCCGACTGCGCCGCGTGGCCAGCGTCTGCCGATCGACTTTTTTTTCCGCACGCTGGCACAGGATCAGCACGCGCGGGCGATTGGCATCGTGCTCTCCGGCACCGGCAGCGACGGCAGCCAGGGTGTGCGTGCGATCAAGGGCGAGGGCGGCATGGTGATGGCGCAGAGCTTCGATACGACCCAATACGACGGGATGCCGCGCAGCGCCGTGGCTACCGGCATGGTCGACTTTGTGCTGCCGCCGGAAGAAATGCCGGCGCAACTGATGGCTTATGTCAGCCATGCGTTCGGCAGGATCAAGGGCGAGGCGCATTCCACCGGTCTCAAAGTCGATGAAGGATTGAAAAAGATTTTTGTGCTGTTGCGGTCGCAGACCGGCCATGACTTTTCCCGCTACAAGCTGAACACTATCAATCGCCGCGTCGAGCGGCGCATGGCGGTACAGCAGCTGGAACACGTTAATGATTACGTGTTGTATCTGCGCAAGAATCCGGCCGAGGTGGAGGCCCTGTTTCGCGACCTGCTGATCGGTGTCACCAATTTCTTCCGCGATCCGGAAGCCTTCAAGGCGCTGGAGGAGGAGGCCATCGTCCGCCTGCTGGCAAACAAGCCCGTCGGCGCGGCGATCCGGGTATGGGTTCCCGGCTGCTCCACCGGTGAGGAGGCCTATTCCATCGCCATTCTGCTGCAGGAGCGAATGGATGCATTGAAGGCTAATTTCAAGCTGCTGGTGTTCGCAACCGACATCGACAATCGGGCCATCGAACACGCCCGCACCGGCATTTACACCGCCAACATCTCCCCCGACATCTCGAGCGAGCGGCTCAAACGCTATTTCACCGAAGAGCCGGGCGGCGGTTTTTATCGCATCAACAAGCTCATCCGCGACATGCTGGTTTTTTCCGAGCAGGACGTGATCAAGGATCCGCCATTTTCCCGGATCGATTTGATCAGTTGCCGCAATCTGCTGATTTATATGGGACCGGAACTGCACAAAAAACTCATTCCGCTGTTTCACTATGCGCTGAATCCCGGTGGCATCCTGTTTCTGGGGTCCTCCGAGTCGATTGGTGATCATCTGGACCTGTTTGCGACGCTCAATCGCTCCGCGAAGCTTTATCAACGGAAGGACGAAGGCTTACCGCTGCGCCAGAGTCTGACCCGGTTGCTTCCTTCGCTGACTGAGGACGGGGCCGCTCAGCGTCCGGCCGCAAAGTCTGCGGGTAATTCTGTTGCGCAGTTGCGCGAACTGACCGAACGAATGCTGCTGCAGCAATACGCTGCGGCCGGTGCACTGGTCGATGGCCGCGGCGATATACTTTATCTGCATGGACGCACCGGGCAATATCTGGAGCCGGCGGCAGGTGAAGCCCGGCTGAACATCCTGAAAATGGCCCGTCAGGGATTGCGTCCCGCGTTGACCACGGCGCTGCACAAAGCCGCGGCAAAAAAAGAACCGGCGTCCCAGTCCGGGCTGCGCGTCAAAACCAACGGCGATTTCTCCAGCGTGGATCTCATTGTCCAGCCGGTGGCTGCCAAAACGGCCGATCAACTGCTGTTCCTGGTCATTCTGGCGCCCGCGGCGCAGCCCTCCGCAGCCGGCGCGGCGGACGCTGACGCGGGCGCCGCGGATAGCCCCAAAAAAATCACTGCCCAGGTCACCGCGCTGCAGCAGGAATTGCGCGAAAAGGAAGAATACCTCCAGACCAGTAACGAAGAGCTGGAGACCACCAACGAAGAACTAAAGTCCTCAAACGAGGAAATGCAGTCGATCAACGAGGAGATGCAATCCACCAATGAGGAGCTGGAAACCTCCAAGGAGGAACTGCAGTCGGTAAACGAGGAACTTGCTACGGTCAATGCCGAGTTGCAGGGCAAGGTGGTCGATCTCTCGCAGGCCAACAACGACATGAACAATCTGCTCGCCGGCACCGGCGTGGGCACGATTTTCGTCGATCATCAGATGAGCATCCAGCGCTTCACGCCCGCCATCACGCAGGTGATTAACCTCATCCTGACCGATGTCGGACGGTCGGTGGGCGATATTGTTTCCAACCTGACGGAATACAATCACCTGGTGGAGGACGTGCAGCAGGTGCTGGATAACCTGGTGCCCAAAGAGATCGAGGTCGAGACCAAGTTGGGCAAGTGGTTTTTGCTGCGTATCCGCCCCTACCGTACACTGGGGAATGTGATCGAGGGCGCGGTGATCACTTTTTTCGACATCAGCGAAATGATAAAAGCGCGGGACGTGTTACGGGAATCCGACTCCCTGCGCCGTCTTGCGGTGGTCACGACCGATTCGCGCGATGCCATTCTGGTACAGGATATGGCAGGCAAAATCATCAGCTGGAATCCGGCCGCGACCCGCCTTTATGGCTGGAGTGAGACCGAGGCGCTGGGCATGAACATCCGAGATCTCATCCCGCGCCCGGGGCGGGACGAGGCGCTTGCCGTTGTCGAGCAACTGAGCCGGGCCGAAATCATGCAACCCTACCGGATGGAGCGGATTATCAAGGATGGCCGGGTTTTGCGCGTGTCACTGACCGCCACCGCCCTGGTCGATGAGTCCGGCGCGGTGTATGGCATTGCGACCACGGAGAGGGTGGACGTTTGAAGCCGCGGGCGATCACCGGAAACGGAACGGCGGACGACCCGGTGGAATTATTGCGCAAGCGGGCGGAGAAGGTTGCCCGGGAACGCAAAAGCCCTGAACTGGAAGACCAGAGTACTATCCCGCCCGCCGCTGCGCAACGCCTGCTTCACGATCTGCAGGTGCATCAAATTGAACTGGAATTGCAGAACGATGAACTGCGCCAGTCGCAGAACGCGCTGGAAGCCTCACGGGCACGTTACTTCGATCTTTTTAACCTGGCGCCAGTGGGTTATTTAACCCTCGATGACAAAGGATTGATTGTCGAGGCCAACCTCACCAGCGCCACCTTGCTGGGCGTCCCGCGTAGCGTTTTGGCCGCGCAACCGTTCAACCGTTTCATCACCGCTGATAGCGCCGACAGTTTCTATTTGCGTAACCGAGAACTCTTGTTAACCGGCAAGCCGCAGGCATTTGAGCTGCGTTTGTCGAAAAAAGGAGGCGCGCCCTTCGCGGCGTGGATTGAGGGCAGCGTCGGAGTGGCTGACAGCGGCGCAGTGATCTGCCACATCATCATCACCGATATCACTGAACGCAAATTGATTGAGGGCAGGTTGCTCATTAAAAAAAACCTGCTGCACACCGCCGGTACGATGGCGCTGGTGGGCGGATGGATCGTCAAATTGCCGCACGACGAGCTGCTGTGGTCGGATGAAATGTGCGTGATCCTCGAGTTTCCCTTGGACGGTGTGCCGACACTAGCCGAGGCACTTGCCCTGTATCCCCCGGTATCGCGGGAAATCATCTCCAAGGCAATGAATTCCTGTGCTCAAGAGGGCATTCCCTTTGATTGCGAGCTGGAGATTTTTACCGCCAAACGGCGTCGGATCCACGTCCGTGCCATCGGTCAGGCCGTGCGCGATGCAGAGGGCAAAATCACGGGCATCGAAGGCGCGTTTCAGGATATCAGCGAGCGCAAAAAGGCCGAGCAGGCACGAACGTCGCTGGAGGCGCAATTGCGTGAATCACAGAAAATGGAGGCGATCGGTACTCTGGCCGGAGGCATCGCCCATGACTTCAACAATATCCTCGGGGCCATTCTGGGCAATGTGGAGCTGGCGCGCCAGGATGCCGCAGCGAACTGGCAGGCACTGGTGAGCCTTGATGAAATCCAGAAGGCCGGACACCGCGCCCGGGATCTGGTGCAGCAGATTCTATCGTTCAGCCGGCGTCAGCCCACCTCGCGCCGGACGCTGGTGCTGGCGCCGGTGGTCGAGGAGTCCGTGCGTTTGTTGCGCGCAGCGCTGCACGGTGCCGTGCAGATTAATTACCGCTGCGGCGACGATACGCCGTCGGTGATGGCCGACCCGACGCAGGTGCAGCAGGTGCTGCTGAATCTGGGGACCAACGCTGCGCAGGCCATGGCTGGTCGGCCGGGGAATATTGACATTGTGGTGGAGGGCATCATCCTCGATGCGACTGCGACTGCGACTGCGACTGCGACTGCGACTGCGACACGGCAAGAACTTAATCTGCGACCCGGCCGGTATGCGCGCATTGTGGTCAGCGACGCGGGTCATGGCATGGACGAGCCCACGCAACGGCGGATATTCGAACCGTTTTTTACCACCAAGCCGGTGGGTAAGGGGACCGGATTGGGATTGTCGGTGGTGCACGGCATCATGCAGGCGCACGACGGGGCGATCATCGTGCACAGCAAGCCCGGCCGGGGCAGCCGGTTCGAATTGTATTTTCCGCGCGCAGATGAAGCACTGGGTGCGCTCCCCGCGACCGGCAGCGCGGCGGCCACCGGCGAAGGCCGCGGCCTGCACGTTCTCTACATCGATGATGATGAGGCGCAGGTGTATATGCTCAAGCGCATGCTGGAACGCTGGGGCTACCGCGTCAGCGCTTACCTTGAGCAACGCGAAGCACTGAGCACACTGCTCGCCGGCAATATTCGTTTTGATCTGGTGGTAACGGATTTCAACATGCCCGGCATGTCCGGACTGGAAGTTGCGCGGGCGGTTCGCGATGCTCAGCCGGATTTGCCGGTGATCGTGGTCTCGGGCTATGTCACCGATGCCTTGCGTGCGGAGGCCGCCGCCGCCGGCGTGAGTCAATTGATTTCCAAGGCGCACGAAGTCGAGGAGCTCCGCGACGCGTTGCAGCAGTGGTCGCTGCGCTTGCAACACTGATTACGATGGCCAGCAGCGGGGCAGCGGGCGACCGTTAAGTTGACCCAGCGCCCCCACGGGGTGCGAGTCGCATGTCATCCAGAGTGCGCAGGTCGGCGTTAATCCGGGTAGCGGGCAGCCTCGGCAAAATTATCCAAGGCATGCTCGTATAACTATCTGTTTTTATTGAACTATTTGAGGAGACCTAATATGAAGCCGATGATCGCCGCTGTGATCTGCGCGTTGTTCGCGCTGTCGCCTGCTTATGCGCAGGATAAAGCTGAACCGAAGAAAGCCGCCCCTGCCGTCGAAAAGAAGGCTGAAGTTAAGGCGGATGTAAAAGCTGACGTCAAGGCTGAGAAAAAAGCCGAGATCAAAGCCGAGAAAAAGGCCGAGATCAATACGGCAGAGAAGAAAGCCGAACAGGCTGAGAAAAAAGCCGACATGAAAGCCGAGAAAAAGGCCGACGCGAAAGCCGACAAGCCCAAAAAAGAACCCACCGAAGCGCAGAAAAAACAGCAGGAGCGCATGAAGAGTTGCAATGCCAAGGCTGAAGGCAAGTCGGGCGATGATCGCAAGAAATACATGAGCTCGTGCCTGAAAAGCGATGCGTCGGGCAAGAAGGAGCCGAGTGCTGCGCAGAAGAAGCAGCAGGAGCGCATGAAGGACTGCAACGTCAAGGCCGAAGGCAAGTCGGGCGACGACCGCAAGAAATTCATGAGCACCTGTTTGAAGAGCTGAGTTCAATAATTGAAATTCGCTCGTAGTGCCGTCGCCCTAGCGACGAAGCATCACGGCGTTTTTACCGGCAGCTAAAAAGGGCATACTGGAAACGGTATGTCCTTTTTCTTTTGTGCTGCAGCCTTGCATCGCCATGCCGTCGCCACTTTGCGCACCGGCATGGTCTGCATGCTTTTCGCGGGTCCGGGAGTGGGTATGAATGCCGTCGCCGCTGACAGTATTGATGCGCGCCGCGCGCGGATGGTCGATGAGGTGGCGCAGATGGCGCGCGACATGGCGCGCGAAACCGGGCGCGGCACGTTCGATGCGCGGGTGATGGCCGCCCTGGGCAAGGTGGAGCGCCATCGCTTCATGCCGCAGGCGCAGTTTGCCCATGCCTACGAAAACCGGCCGCGGCCGATCGGCCATGAACAAACGATTTCGCAGCCGTCGATGGTGGCGCTGATGACGGATCTGCTGAACATCAAACCCGGCGACAAGGTGTTGGAGATCGGCACCGGCCTCGGTTATCAGGCGGCGGTACTCGCCGAACTGGCGCAGACGGTTTACACCATTGAAATTGTCGAAGCGCTGGGTCGCGCTGCGGCAGGCGTGCTGGCCGCCGCGGGTTACTGGAATGTCCATCCGCGTATTGGCGACGGTTACCAGGGCTGGCCGGAAGAGGCGCCGTTCGACGCAATCATGGTCACTGCTGCAGCGCCCCATGTGCCGCAGCCGCTGCTCGACCAGCTCAAGGCCGGTGGACGACTGGTGATACCGCTGGGTGGGCGCGGCGCGCAGTCCCAGTCCCAGTACTTGTATGTGATCGAAAAAGACGCGCGCGGCGGCGTGACCCAGCGCAAAGTGATCGATGTGCGCTTTGTGCCGTTTACCGGGGACGCCGTACGGCGCCAACCATGACCACCGCGGCGCTCACTCGTGGCCGCTTTGCAGGATGTAAAAGTCCGTGAGCAATATTCTGCGGCGCAACATAACGCCACACCCGGCACCAAAATAAAGCGACTGGGTTGGCTGTCGCACCGGTTGATGGCGTAGTAGTGCGGTTTTATCCCACCTTTGACGGCTTCCAGCCCCTGCGCGCACATGGCACGGGGGTTGCTCAGTAAAGCGGCGTAAACCATCGGCAGCACGGAATAGTGAGCAAAGCTGGAGGAGAAACGCGATGACATGGGCACACCGGATTGATGAGCTGGCTGCGGGTCAGCCGCTGTCGGAGAGCGAGGCCGAGCGCCTGTTCGCCGCGGTGTTTGACCGCGGCGTTCCCGACTTGGAACTCGGCGGGTTGCTGGCGCTGCTGGAGCAGCGACAGATGTCGCAGCAGGAACTGGTCGGCGTGCTGGCCGCGCTGTCGACGCGGTTGTTCCAAATGACGGCGCCGGATACGCAGTGGCGGCCGGTATTGATGCCGAGCTACGGCGCGTTGCGCGAGCAGCCCAATCTGCTGCCCTTGCTGGCGATCAGCCTGCAACGCCTGGGCATCCCTGTGCTTGCGCACGGCATGCTGAGCGGTGAACACGGCGTGGCATCAGCGTATATCTTCCGCGAGCTGGGCATCATGCCCTGTGCCACCCTCGCGCAGGCGCAGCAGGAACTGCAGGCCGGGCACCTTGCCTTTGTGCCGACCGGCGCGCTGGCTCCAGCGCTGGCCGACCTGCTGGCGCTGCGCGTGCGTCTGGGTGGAGGGGCGCTGGCGCGTATGCTGGCGCGGCTGGCCGATCCCTTCGGCGGCGGCGCGCTGCAGTTGATTCCGGCAGAGCACGCTCAGGAACGCGCGGTGCTGCAGGCTCTGCTCTGCGACGTGGAAAAAAGTGCGCTGTTGTTCGAGACCCGCGATGGCGATCCGGTAGTCGATGCACAGTGCCGGCCGGGCATTGAGCTGGTGCGGGACGGCGTGGTGCGTTTGTTGTTCGATGCCGAAGTCACCCCGCGCTGTGCTCATCCCTTGCCTGCGGCGCATGACCTGAAAGGCACTGCCCGCTGGATCAGCGGGGTGCTGGAGGGCCGCATTCCGATGCCGGTGCCGATTGCCAATCAGTTTGCGTGCTGTCTCTACGGCACGGGATATGCGCAGGATCTGAATCAGGCCAAGGCGATCGCCGCGGTCGAAACCGGCAGCCTCGCTGCAGCCTAGGCTTAACAGGCCCTGGTTACTCTCGCGCTGCTTCAATGCGGCCACGCGGCGGCCGCCCGGGGCGCTGTGCTAAACTGCGCGCAGCTTTTGCGGTTGAATCATTCGATAACAATTCCGAACTAAAAGGAGTGCACTCATGGGAGCGATATTCCAATCTCTGGGCCGGACCGTACTGGCCGGCTTTGTCATCCTCGTTGTGATCATCATTGCAACGGGTGGCGAGGCGGCGCGCGCCGGCGATCAAATCTGGTGGGCCTTCGTGATGCGCTGGCTGCATGTGATGTCGGGCGTCATGTGGATCGGCCTGTTGTGGTATTTCAACTTTGTGCAGATTCCGTCGATGCCGAAAATCCCGGATGAGCAGAAACCTGCGATTGGCAAGGTCATTGCGCCGACTGCGTTGTTCTGGTTTCGCTGGGCGGCGTTGGCAACTCTGATCACCGGCGCCATCGTTGCCGGCAAGTATCTGGGTTCCGCGCTGATGCTGTCGCAGGGCTATGTCACGATCGGCATTGGCATGTGGCTGGGCATCATTATGGCGTTCAATGTGTGGTTCATCATCTGGCCGAATCAGAAGAAGGCTCTGGGCATTGTGCAAGTCGAAGCCGATGTCAAAGCCAAGGCCGCGCGCGTGGCGATGATCACCTCCCGCATCAACACCATGCTGTCGATTCCGATGCTGTTCTGCATGGTTGGGCAGAAATACAATATCTTGTAAGACGTAAAACGCCTCAAACTAAAACGCCCGGCATTGCCGGGCGTTTTAGTTGGTGCGTGACATTTCGTTGGTGGGGAACATTCAGCGTGGCGGCGGCGCCCGCTCCAGCCCCTCTATTTTCATACCGGCTTTAATCCCGCGTTTGCGAAACCAGCCGAGATTCATTTCCAGCGCGTAACGCGCTGGGCTGGTGGCACTGTGTGAGTCGCGGGTATGCGGTTGCATGTCTTCGATGTTGATGATGGTGCCGGCGTCATCAATGAATGCCACCGACAGCGGGACGTAGGTATTCATCATCCACATGCCGTGGTAGGCGACGTTCTGGAATACGAACAGCATGCCGCGATTTTCCGGCAGCATGCGCCGGTGCATGAGGCCCTGCATGCGGTCGGCATCATTGCTGGCGACTTCGGCGGTCAGCGTGTGTTTGTGAATTTTAAGTTCGACCTGCGGCATTGCGGTCTGCGCGACGGCCTGCGCAATGGATTGGGTTAAGGCTTGCGTGAGACAGAGTGCGAAGATCAAAGACGGCAGCCACTTCATGCCGGAGCCCCTGGTACTGTGCGGGCAACCCAGCCGGCGATGGCATCACGCAGGCCGGGCACATCGCCGATGGCCGGCAACAATGTGATGGTCAGCGCCGGCTGCTGCCGGCGGATATCGTCGAGCAGTATCGGCACATCTTTTTTAAGGTGCCCGCCCTGCGCCATGAACAGCGGCGCGATGTGAATGGTCATGTGCCCGGCGGCGGACAGTTCGCCGATGGCATCGGCGAGCGAAGGAGTTTGCAATTCCAGGAACGCGAGCCTGACCGCAAGGTCTTTGCGGTCGGCAGCAACGCGGGTGGCGATGGCGCGGAACGGCTCTGCCCATTCCGGATCGCGCGCGCCGTGGGCGAAAAGGACCAGCGCGGAGCGATGAGTGTTGAGCGCGGAACTCACGCCCGCCCCCAGGTCCGGTGGGTTCCGCTCATCACTCCGCGCACATCATTCATCACTAGTTTTTCCCGCTGCTGCCGAAACCCCCGACGCCACGGGCGGAGGTGGCAAAATCATCAACGATGTTGAAAGCGACCTGTACAACGGGTACGACCACCAGTTGCGCCAGGCGTTCCAGCGGATTGATGGTGAACGCAGTGTTGCCGCGGTTCCAGGTTGATACAAACAGCTGGCCTTGGTAATCCGAGTCGATCAGGCCGACCAGGTTGCCGAGCACGATGCCGTGTTTGTGCCCGAGACCGGAGCGCGGCAGGATGATTGCCGCGAGCCCGGGGTCGGCGATGTGGATGGCCATGCCGGTGGGAATCAGTTCGGTCTGGCCGGGTTGCAGCGTCAGCGGCGCATCGATGCAAGCGCGCAGGTCAAGGCCGGCTGAGCCGGGCGTTGCATATTGCGGTAACTGGTCGCGCAGTCGCGCGTCGAGGATTTTGACGTCTATGGATTTCATGGGAGCGTGAATATGTGAAGGTGTGAAAGGGTGAAGGAGAAAGGCATGCCGCGGAATGGGGTACCACATTCACGGCTTCACACATTCACCTCTTCACCGCACTTTGCGGCGCGTAGCCCCGCAAAGCGCCGCGATGTGGTCAATGATCTGCCGTGCGACCACGGTTTTCGACGCGCGCAGCAGGCGATGGGTGCCGGCATCGTCGAGCATCGAGACTTCATTGTCGTCAGCGCCGATCGCGGATTGCGCGAGATTGGCGATCATCAGCTTTACTTTTTTGCGGCGGCGTTTTTCGTCGGCATAGGCATCGAGGTTGCGGCTCTCCGCGGCGAAGCCGACGCAGAACGGCGGCTTGGGTCGCGACGCGACCCAGGCAAGGATGTCGGGGTTCGGTACGAAGTTCAGCATGAGCCCCGCTTCGTCTGTTTTCTTGATCTTGTGTTTGCGCGGCGCGCTGACCTTGAAATCGGCGACGGCAGCGACGCCGATGAAAATGTCGGCCTTGGCGGCGTGTTTTTTCACCGCCTCGAACATTTCCGCGGCAGTCTGCACGCGTTCCATGCGGGCGCCGACTGGTGCCGCAAGGCTGACCGGTCCCGATACCAGTGTCACTTCAGCGCCGGCGGCAATGGCGGCGCGCGCCAGTGCGTAACCCATTTTGCCGGAACTGCGGTTAGTGATGCCGCGCACAGCATCAATCGGCTCAAAGGTCGGCCCCGCAGTCATCAGCAGTCGTTTGCCGGACAATGTTTTGGGTTCGAGAAAAGCGCTGATGGTTTCGGCAAGTTCGTCGGCCTCGAGCATGCGGCCCATCCCGGTTTCGCCGCAGGCCTGATCGCCGCTGTCGGGGCCGAGCACGATGACGCCGTCGCGCTTCAACTGCGCGACATTGCGTTGGGTTGCCGGGTGTTCCCACATCTGACGGTTCATCGCCGGTGCGACGATCAGTGGGCAGTCACGGGCGAGACACAACGTCGACAACAGATCGTCGGCAAGACCCAGCGCGGCCTTGGCGAGGAAATCCGCCGTTGCCGGCGCGACTACGATGATCTGTTTGTCGCGCGACAGTTCGATATGCGGCATGCCGTTGGCGATGCGCCCGTCCCACATGTCGGTATAAACCGGGTGACCGGACAGCGCCTGCAGCGTTGCCGGCGTGATGAAGCCGCAAGCCGCTTGGGTCATCACCACCTGTACATCAATACCGTGATCGCCCAGGCGGCGTACGAGTTCGGCGGCCTTATACGCAGCGACGCCGCCGGTCAGGCCGAGCAGAACCTTTTTAAGTTTGTTTTTGCTTTCAATATCAGGCACGTAGCGCTTTCCGCTGCAAAGGATGGCCAGTTTAACTGCAAATTCAGGGACCGGTAAACCAAGCGCCGGCCGGCGCGTTCTTGTATGACCGACCTGGAGAACCCGATATGGCAATCACCGACTGGCCGCTGGACGATCGCCCCCGCGAGAAGCTGCTGGCCAAGGGGCCGCAGAGCCTGTCGGATGCCGAATTGGTGGCGATATTCCTGCGTACCGGCATCAAAGGTAAAAGCGCGGTGGATTTGGCGCGCGATCAATTGACACGCTTTGGTTCCTTGTCGGCACTGGCCGGCGCCGCCAACGAATCGTTCTGCGCCGAGCCGGGCCTGGGTCCGGCCAAATACGCACAACTGCAGGCGGCGCTGGAGATCGCGCGACGTACGCTGCGCGAAAAACTCGATGCCGGTGCCGCGCTGTCGGCGCCTGGCGCGGTGCGCGATTACCTGCGGCTGATGCTGCACGGTCGGCCGCATGAAGTGTTTGTCGTGGTGTTCCTTGATGCCCAGCACCGGGTGACGGCCTGCGAAGAACTGTTTCGCGGCACGCTGACCCAGACCAGCGTGTATCCGCGCGAGGTGGTCAAACGCGCGCTGCATTACAACGCTGCGGCGGTGATATTTGCGCATAACCATCCCTCGGGCGTTGCCGAGCCCAGCCGCGCCGATGAGGCGCTGACGGTGGCGCTGAAACAGGCCTTGGCGCTGGTGGATGTGCGTGTGCTTGATCATTTTGTCGTCGCGGGCGACGGGGCGCTGTCGTTTGCCGAGCGTGGATTAATATAAGTATTTGTTTTTATTGAAATAATTGTTTTACGGGCCTATGTCTCCTGTTGCCGGTATAGGTTGAGGCGGGCAGGGGTTCCAGTGTATGATCGCGCCTTTTCTGAATTTGCGGAGCAAGCCATGCCTCGGGTCTGCGACGTCACCGGCAAAAAACCGATGACCGGGAACAATGTTTCCCATGCCAACAACAAGACAAAACGCCGTTTTCTGCCCAACCTGCACAAGCGCCGGTTCTGGGTCGAAAGCGAAAACCGCTGGGTTAACCTGCGCGTGTCGAACGCCGGACTGCGCACCATCGACCGCAAGGGTATTGAAGTCGTGCTCGCCGATCTGCGCGAGCAGGGCATGAACATCTAAGTTAACGTGAACCAAGGGGTTACGTTCCCTTATTCCCCGATTTCAGTGAAACTGCTGATTAACTGAAACAGCCAATCAGCAATTTCCTAAGGACGAAACAACCATGCGTGAAAAAATCAAGCTCGAATCGACTGCCGGCACCGGCCACTTCTATACGACCACCAAGAACAAGCGTACGATGACCGAGAAGATGGAGATCAAGAAATTCGATCCCGTCGCGCGCAAGCATGTGGCCTACAAGGAAGCGAAGATCAAATAAGCCGTGCAAGCCGACAACAAAAAACCCGCGTTCAGCGGGTTTTTTATTTTGTGGCTTTTGCTTAATCAGGCGTAAGAGCGAAGTCTGCGTGAGAACTGCTCCAGCGCTTCGATGCCGCTGTTTTCAGCGCGATGGCACCACTCTTCAAGCTGTTTAACCAGTTGTTCCTTGGACGCTGTGGAGCGCTGCCATAACTGGGCCAGATCATCGCGCATGGTGTAGACCGTGGTCAGCACGGTACTTTGCTTGATGGTCGCTTCACGCTGCTCCAGTTCCGCAGCGGGCAGTGCAGTCTTGTCGATGTGCAGCCAGCGTTTCAGCTTGCCGGTATCAACGCCGGCGGCCTTGCCTTTGAGCGACTGCAGTTCCTGGGCGCAGGTGGCGCGCAGCGAAGCCGCATATTTGGACACGACCTCATAGCGATGAGTCACCACCGCCTGCAGCGTGGCGAGGTCGCAGTTGGTTTTGGAGCTGTCAAGGATCAGTTTGGGCGCAATTTTCTTGACGCGTGCCAGTCCGAACGTCTCAAGGATGCGGATATACAGCCAGCCGATGTCGAATTCATACCAGCGGTTCGACAGTTTTGCCGAGGTCGCATAGGCGTGATGGTTATTGTGCAGCTCCTCGCCGCCGACCAGGATGCCCCAGGGCATGATGTTCCTGCTGGCGTCCTCGGGCTGGAAGTTGCGGTAGCCCCACCAGTGGCCGATGCCGTTGATGACGCCGGCGGCCAGGAAAGGAATCCACAGCATCTGCACCGCAAAGATGGTGATGCCGATCGGTCCGAGCAGGATCACGTTGGTGATCAGCATGATCGCGATGCCGTAACGGTCGTGACTGTAAACGTTGCGCTCCAGCCAGTCATCAGGCGTGCCATAGCCGTAACGCTCCAGCGTATCTTTGTTGCGGCCTTCCTTGCGGTAGAGTTCTGCGCCTTCCAGCAGTACTTTGCGGATGCCGAGAATCTGCGGGCTGTGCGGATCGTCGACGGTTTCACATTTGGCGTGATGTTTGCGGTGGATCGCCGTCCAGTGTTTGGTCAGCATGCCGGTGGTCAGCCACAGCCAGAACCGGAAAAAATGCGAAGCGATCGGGTGCAGGTCAAGCGCACGGTGTGCCGAATGGCGGTGCAGGTAAATCGTGACCGCAGCAATCGTGATATGGGTAATGACCAGCGTGTAAACCACGTAGCCCCACCACGGTATATCCCAAATCCCTGTATACATTCAAAGTCTCGCTTTTATGGGTACAAACTCAATATCTGGGCGAGTGTACTGAAGAACAATAGCGGGGGATACCCTATGGCCTGAAATATACCGGGAACTATCGGGATATTTGTTGCAAGTGTTTGTTTTTAATAGAAAATCACTGCTTTTCGGCGTGTTTTTGCGTGGTTTGGTTTTCGCCAAGTAACCGTACTTCACGCTGCGGAAAGGGAATCTCGATGCCGTGTTCCCGGAATGCGCGCCAAATTCCGGCATACAGCTCAGAGCGCAGGCGGGCGACGCCCTTTTCGGGATCACCGACCCAGACGCCCAGTTCGAGGTTGATACCGTTGTCGGCAAAGCCGGTGATCAGCGCATCCGGCGTAGGGTCCCTCAGCGCCCGCGGATTGTTTTTGGCCGTATTGACCATGATTTCGCGGGCGGCATCGATGTCAGTTGCATACCCCACCTGTATCGGCAGATTGATCAGTATCTTGCGGTCACTGTAAGAATGATTGAGCACCGTGGAAGTGATGATGGTCTCGTTAGGGATCAGCGCTTCCAGGCCGCCAATGCTGCGCACCACCACATAGCGCGCCGTCATCTGGGTCAGGACGCCCACATGCTTGTCGATGGTAACCACATCGCCAATGCTGACCGAGCGATCCATCAAGATGATGAAGCCGCTGATGTAGTTTGCGGCGATTTTCTGCAGGCCGAAGCCGATGCCGACGCCAAGCATGCCGCCGAACACCGACAGCACCGTGAGGTCAATGCCCACCGCCGGCAGCGCGATCAGGAAGGCCCCCAGCAGCAGCAATACCTGTAACAGCTTGGAGAACATCACGCGCAGATTAACCTGCAGGCTGGTGGCGTTCATCAGGCGCGATTGGGCAAGGCGCCCCAGCCAAAGCGCGATGAGCAGCGTGGTGATGATCGAAAGCGCCCCCTGCAGCACCAGCAACAGCGAAAATTTCTGTTTGCCCACGGCGAAGTCGACGTCCTGCATGGCGTCGCGGACGAATGGCCACAGGCCTGTCAGGTAAATGGCGACGCCGATCCAGGCCAGCCAGCTGATCCAGCGTTCCGATGCCCGCAGCCAGGGGCTGGGGGCAAAGGTGTGGCGCATCACGTAGATGAAGATGCGGATCAATGCCATTGCAAGCAGCAGCGCCGCGGCGACATTGAGCAGGTGAGTGCTTTGCCAAAGACGCAACACCGACTTGGCAATCAGTACCAGCACCAGCGTCGACAGCGGGAACAGCAGCCGCTGCATGCTGCCAATGCCCAGCGCCTGCGTGGCGTCGGTCGGCACGTGGCCGAACACCCGCCGGTTGTAGAGTCGCGACAATAACCAGCCGATGGCGACGCAGGCTGAGAGCACAGCCACCTGCCACAGGACCTT